>JBKJNL010000783.1:0-4576 GCA_046593615.1 Myxococcota bacterium
GCGCAGCGCGGTGTCGGTCAGTTCGACGAGGGGGCGGAGGCCGAGCACCACCGGCGTCCAGCACAGGTGGGCGATGAGCGGGGCCACCAGGCTCTTGCGCCAATACGCCAGCCCGCCCCAGACGACGCCGAGACCCAGGGCCGCCACCGCCAACCACAGCGAGCCGCCGCCCAGCTGGGCCAGCGCATACGGGACGGCCGCGACGACGACGACGACGACGCCGATGCCGACGCCGCTGCCGACGCCGCTGCCGACGCCGCTGCCGCCGGGCCGGGCTGCGAGCCGCTCGCGCAGCGACTCGAGCAGCGCGCCGCGCCAGATGATCTCCTCGGCCGAGGCCACGGCGATCGTCGCCAGCAACGTCGACGGCGACACCGCCGCCAACACGTAGAGGTCGCGCACCTCGCCCTCGATGCCGGGCAAGAAGCCGCGCACCACGGGAAACGCCAGGTAGGTCGCCGCCAGCGTGACCGCGCCGGCGCCGAGGCCGATGACGACGTCGACGACGCCGCCGCGCAGGCGCTCGCGCAAGAGCGGGATGCGCCACAACATCAGCGCCGTGCACAGCACCGCGGTCGGCGCGAGGAACGCGTAGAGATGCCCCGTGGCCCGCCCGGCGCAAAACGCCGAGAGCCACGCCAACGACGCCAGCAGCGCGAGCATCACCGGCGCCACCGCGCCAGCCGATGCACCACGCCCTCGAACAGCACCTCGCGCGTTGTCAGCGTTCGCTCCTCGTCGAGCAGGGCCTGGCGCACCGCCTGGCGCAGGGGCGTGCGCACCAGGTCGGGGCAGTGGGCGTAGAGGCCGTCGTCGCGGGCGACGTAGTCGGCGCCGTCGGCTCCTTCGAGGATGTGCATCACCACCGCCGGGTTGGCGCGCGTGATGCGCGTCAGGCCCTCGAGGATCACCCGGGTGTCGAGGGCCCGATCGACAAAGACCACGCGGTTGCCGAGCAGCTCGGCCACGAGCCGCAAGAACGCTTCAGAGGTCAGCGTCACCGGCCCCGGCAGATCGAGCGCGCCGTCGACGTCGATCTCGACGGACCGCACCAGGGCCCGCGTGACATCGTCGAGGCCGATGGGCTGCTGCTCGGCGGTCAGCCACGGCGCGCGCACGATCAGCGGCGAGCGCGCGGCCACATCACGCAGCAAACGAAACGACGCGCCGCCGGCGCCGACGATGACGCCGGCCCGCAGCTCGAGCACGTGGGGCGACGCCGACGCCAACGCCAGCCCGGTCTGCAGGCGCGACTTCAGGTGCTTCGACGGCGACGACGGCTCACGTCCGCGAAACGTGCGGCGGGTGGGCACGACGCCGCCCAGGTAGACGAGGCGCTTGACGCGGGCCAATCGACACGCGCGGGCAAAGCGCGTGGCGGTCTCCAGCTCCCACTCGGCAAAGGTCGGGCGATCGAGGCCGTGCACCAGATAGACGACGGCGTCGCAGCCGGTGACGGCGGGCTCGAGGCTGGCTTCGTCGTCGAGGTCGAAGCGCACCACCTGTGCCGCCGCGAGCCCCGCTGTGGCCTGCTCGAGCGACGTCGGGGGCCGGCGCAGGCCGGCGCGCACCGCGTGCCCAGCCGCGAGCAGGGCCGGCACCACCGCGCGACCGACGAATCCATTGGCTCCAGCGACAAAGACGCGCACGGCGCCGTCTAACCAAAGCAGCCGTCGACAGCCACCGGCACGCACAGCCCGCCGGGAACACCGCCGACTTCGCAGGCCGTGCCGGGTGGACAGCCGAAGTCGCAGGGACGCGTGCACACCCCGCCCGCGCACAGGCCGCCGTCGCAGTCGTCGCCGTCGTCGCAGCCGGCGAGCGTGGCGCCGGCGCCGGCCGCGCCATCGACGCAGGCGCCGACGTCGTGTTCGTTGTCGTTGTCGGCGTTGTCGGCGGCAGCGCCCCGACAGCCCTGCCCGGCGCGGCAATCGAAGTTGCCGCGGGCGAGCAGGCAAGTGCCCGCAGCGGGCTCGTCGAGGCAGGCGCCGTCGACGCACGAGGCGCCGCCGCGGCAGCGGGCGAAGCAGTCGCCGCAGTGGGCGCTCGAGCGCAGGAAATCGGCTTCGTCGACGCACAGGCCCGAGCGATCGAGGCCCGGCACGGCGCACAGCACGCTGCCGTCGTCGCAGGCGATGTCGGCGGAGCGGCAGAAGCCCCGGTCGCTGTCGTCGTCGACGATGACGCAGGCCAGGTTGCGCGGGCACGGATCGCCGCTGCTGCAATCAAAGGCCGGGTCGGGCGCGTAGCCGCAGGGTCCGGGGATGACGGCGCCGCACACGGCGAGGACAAAGGTGGGCAGCCAGGCGGTGGGGATCATCGGCGCTCCGAGCGGTCAGCGTGACGGTCGGCCTGACGCGCGTCGCCAGCAGCGTCGTCGTCGGTGGCGGGGGCAAAGAACAGCGCTGCGCCCGCCGCCAGCGAGGCCGCGGCCAGGTAGAGCGCGAGGTTGGCGCCGCCGGCGAGCCACGGGCCGACCGCGTCGAGGGCGTCGACGTCGCGGGCCGGCGTGCCGCGCGTGCTCTTCAGCGACGTCGAGCCCTGGGCCACCGCCAGGGTCGCGCCGCCGAGTGCGCCGCTGACCGCGGCCAGGCCGGCGCCGACGCCGACGCCGGTCCAGGCCAGCGTGCGCCACAGTGACGCTGGCGCGTCTTGCCGGGCCGGCTCCGCGGGGCGGCCGCCCGCGTCGTCACCCACCATCAGGCGACGCGCCAGCCAGCGCACGAAGGGGACCGCATCACCGCGGCTGGCGTCGCTCTCGCGCGACTCGACGCGGGCCTCGGCCAGATCGACCAGGCGCAGCGTGACGACGAGGGCGTCGTCGACGACGGCGGCGCTGCCCATGACGGCGCGGTTGACGCCGAGGGCCGCGCCGACTTCGGCGAGGCACGAGTCCTGGTCGCAGCCGCCGAGCTGGCGCTCGGTCTCGACCGAGACCATGGCCCGCAGCTCGGCCCGGGCCAGCACGTGGCAGTCCGGCATGGCGTCGGCGATGGCGTCGGTGATGACCTCGCCGAGCGCGTGGCTGCGCTCGACGGTGACGCCTTCGCCGGCCTCGAGGTCGAACACCGCCAGCTGACAGTCGGCCTCGGGCTCGGCGATGGCGACGGCGACCCAGGCAACCCACGACAGCAACGGCATCAGTCCCACCGGCCGACGTTGCCCGAGCAGTTGGCGCCGCTGACGTCGCCGGCGCGGCTGCTGCTGTTGTGACTCGGGTCGCTGCCGAAGTTCCACAGCAGCGGCTCGCGGCACTCGCATTCGCGGTCGCGCGACACCGTCGTGTTCCCGTCGCAGGCCACGCCGCACGTCGTCACGCCAAAGTGGGCGTTGCAGGCGCGGATGGCCCCCTCGAGCGAGTTCACGTCGCTGGGGAACTGGTCGACGAACGTGCCGCCCAGGCCCGTGCGGTGCGTGAAGCTGCGGCCGGGGCAGCCGTCGTCGGCGTCGCCGGCGCCGACGCCATCGACGCCGTCGGTCTCGCCGTCGTCGCGGAAGCCGTTCATGCAGGTCAAGCGGGCCTCGATGACCGTGGCCGTGCCCGCGGGCGTCACGGCGTCGTCGTTGCCGCCGAGCAGCAGCAGCTTGCTGAGCACGCGCACCGCGGCGCGCTGCTCGAGGGCCGGCAACAGGGCCTCGTTGGTGCTGTGGCGGGTGACGACCGCCTGGGTCAGCAGGTCGTAGACAAAGGGCGTGGCGTCGAGGACGCCACTGGTGCGGCCGGGCAACACCACGAGCCGATCGCGCTCGATGAACGCCGCGCCGCGCTCGACCGGGATGGCACCGGGCAGCTCAGACCAGCCGGTGATGGTGCCGTCGACGTCGCGGGTGCTCTGCAGGAGGGTCGAGACCACGACGCCGCCGCCGTCGACGCCGCCGACGACCATGACGTTCCCGCCGCGTTCGACGGCCATGGCGCCGGCGCGCGGGCCGGGCAGCAGCGGGCCCGAGCTCCAGCTGTTGGTGCGCGTGTCGTAGATCTCGACGGTCTGCAGGGCGCCGCCGTTGTCGCCGCCGATGACGACGACGCGGTCGCCGACGACGACGGCGGCGGGCTCGGCGCGGGCCGAGGTCATCGGCGAGAGCTCGATGAAGCGCCGCTCGGCGGGGTCGTAGGCGCGGTTGGTGGGCACGGCGTTGCCGAAGCTGTCGACGCCGCCGATGGCGTAGACGCGGCCGTTGACGGCGACGACGGCGAGGCCGCTCTGCACGCTCTGCAGGGCCGGCAGGTCGGCGACGGCGCCGGTCTCGGGGTCATAGGCCCAGCCGACGCTCTCCTCGCGAAACGAGCGGCCGCCGACGACGTAGACGATCTCGTCGACGACCGCGGCGCCGTGCAGGAAGCGCGGCGCGGGCAAATCGGCCAGCCGTCGGGCCCAGTCGCGGGGGCTGCGAAATGCCCGCGACGACGGCGTCACGTCGGCGCGCGCCTGGCCTCCGAGCAGCCAGACCTCGGCTTCGACGTCGTCGAGCGACAGCGCGGCGCCGCCGCTCTCTGCCGAGCGCAGCTCGACGTCGACCGAAGCCGCGCTGTCGCTCGACGACGTCGAAGCCGAGGTCTGGCTGCTCGGAGGCC
>JBKJNL010000790.1:0-10788 GCA_046593615.1 Myxococcota bacterium
CAGCCGCACCACCAGCAGCCGCACCACCAGCAGCCGCAACACCAGCAGGGCATGCGCGGCCCGCCGCCCGACCTGCGACGGGGACCGCCGCTCGATCAACGACGGGGCCCGCCGCCCGATCAGCGTCCGCCGCAGCGCGACGATCGAGGTCCGCCGCCGCCCGATCAACGTCGTGACCGCGGGCCACCGCCCGATCAACGTCGTGACCGCGGACCCGATGACCGCGGGCCACCGCCCGATCAACGCCGTGACCGCGCACCCGATGACCGCGGACCACCGCCCGATCAACGCCGTGATGACCGCGGGCCACCGCCCGATCAACGTCGTGATCCACCGCCCGATCAACGCCGTGACCGCGGACCCGATGACCGCGGGCCACCGCCCGATCAACGCCGCGATGACCGCGGGCCTCCGCCCGATCTACGCCGTGATGGCCGGGGACCGCTGCCCGATCAACGTCGTGACCGCGGACCGCCGCCCGATCAACGCCGTGATGACCGCGGCCCTCCGCCCGATCAACATCGCGACCGCGGACCGCCGCCCGATCAACGCCGCGATGACCGCGGGCCTCCGCTCGATCAACGTCGGGGACCGCCGCCCGATCAACGCCGGGGACCGCCGCCCGATCAACGCCGTGACGACCGCGGCCCACCGCCCGATCAACGCCGTGATGACCGCGGTTCGCCGCCCGACCTGCGCCGTGATGACCGGGGCCCACCGCCCGATCAACGTCGAGGACCACCGCCCGCTCAACGCCGTGATGACCGGGGACCACCGCCCGACCTGCGCCGTGACCGTCCACCACAGAACCGCGGCCCCGACCAGCGACGCCCGGGTCCTGACATCGAGCGTCGCCCGCCGCCGCCCGAGGTGCAGCGCCGTCCGCCCCAGCACCAGCAGCAACAGGCGCCGTCGACGCCGGCCCCGATGTCACCGTCGTCGTCGAATGATCCCGACCGCCCCCGCTGACGTTTGCTGACGTTGCTGACGTCTGCAGCACGATGCACCGCAGGCGCGAACAACCGCGAGCGCGCGGCCGCGTGCCAGCCGCGCTGAGCAGCACGGCAAATCAGCCGGCAAAGCAGCACGGCGGCGCAGCACGGCAAAGCGGCACGGCAAAGCAGCAGCACCGGCAAAGCAGCACGGCAATGAAGCACGGCGACGCTGCACGCCGCACGGCGACGCAGCACGCAGCACCGCGACACAGCACGGCTGTGCACACAGAAGTGAGCATTCCGCTGTACAATCAATCTGGCGAATCGAACGTGCGGGTTTTCGGTCCAATCCGTCAACTTCCTGTTTCTCCACCAGAATCGTCCGGCCGTGCGCGGCCCCTGTGATGATCTGGCAGATTTTTGATCTGGGCATCCACAATCTGTGGGGATGCCTATGTTGCTCCATGTCCCATCTTTCATGGCCGTCCAGCCCGCCGCCGGCCCCGACCGCTGCCGCCGGCTTCGCGGATGCCCTGCGGGGTGAACCGCGGGACATCGGCGCTGGCCGCATCGCGAAGCAAGAGGCGCGCACCGAGTGCGACGACCATCGTCGTCGTCGTCGTTGTGGTGCCCTGGCGGGTGAGGCCACGTGAACCAGCGAGCCGACACCGAAAGCCTGACGCTGCGGATCTACGTCATCGACGGCGCCCCCAACTCACTCATCGCCCTCGCGAACCTGCGCCGCTCGATCGGCGTCGACGCCGCGGCCCGCATCGAAGTCATCGACGTCGTCGCCGACGCCGCCCGCGCCGAACGCGACGGCGTCATCGTGACCCCGACGCTGGTGCGGACCTCGCCGCTGCCCGAGCGGCGCGTCGTTGGCAATCTGCAAGACCGCGTGCTGTTGCGGTCGGTGCTCGGGCTCGACGGGCTCGACGGCGGTGCGCCGTGAGCGATGAGCAGGCCGCGGAGATGGAGCGCCTGCGCGCCCGCCTCGCCGAGGCCGAGCAGCTGATCGCCGCCCTGCGCAGCGGACAGATCGACCCGGTCACCGCCGGCAGCACGCCGCTGTTGCTGCCGGCCGCGCACAACGAGCTGCGCCAGCGCGAGCAGCTGTTTCGCGCCGTGTTCGACGGCGCCCTCGACGCCCTGTTGCTCGCCGACGACCACGGCGTCTACGTCGACGCCAACCCCGCCGCCTGCGCGATGTTCGGTCTCGCCCGCGACGAGCTCGTCGGTCGCCGCATCGCGGAGTTTGCCGTCGAGGGCTACGACACCGGCGCCAACTGGCAGGCGTTTCAGCGGGCCGGAACCCTCACCGGCGAGTTCACGCTGGTGCGCCCCGATGGACAGCGCCGCAGCGTCGAGTTCAGCGCCTCATCCTCGATCCTGCCGGGCCTGCACCTCTCGGCCTTGCGCGACGTCGGCGAACAGCGGCGCAGCCGGGCCTCGTACGAGGCGATGATCGAGCGAGGTCACGACGTCGTCGGGCGCATGGATGAACACGGGATCCTCCGCTTCATCAGCCGCGCGGTCGAGAGCGTGCTCGGTTTCCGGCCACGAGACATGGTCGGCAAAGACCGCCGCGATTTCGTCGACGAGCGCGATTGGATCCAGTTGGCGGTGATGCACGACCAGCTGCTGGCCCGTGGGCTCGGCGCGTCGACGACGGCCGAGCTGCGCCTGCTGACAAAAGACGGCACACCCCGCTGGGTCGAGTGGACGAGCAGCAACTGCATCGACGACCCCGACGTCGCTGCCATCGTCCTCAACTTCCGGGACATCACCGAGCGCCGCCAGGCGTCAGACGAGCTGCGCGCCAGCGAAGAGCGCTACCGGCGCATCATCGAGTCGACGTCAGAGGGCGTCTGGACCGCCGCTCCCGACGGCCGCACCACGTTCATCAACCGCCGCATGGCCAACATGCTTGGCTACGACGACCCCGCGGTGCTCATCGACCAGCCCCCGGAGCTCTTTGCCGATCCCGCCAGCCTCGAGCAGCTGGGCCAGCGCTTGCGACGGCGCGGCGAGGGCGCCTCCGACAGCTGCGACCTGCGCTTCAAAAAGAAGGATGGCTCACCGCTGTGGGCCCGGCTGAACGCCAACCCGCTGGTCGATTTCGACGGCACATTCCTCGGCTCGCTGGCCCTCGTCACCGACATCAGCGCCAGCCGCCAGGGCGACGAGATGCGCGCGCGCCTGGCCGCCGTCGTCGAATCCTCCGTCGACGCCATCATCTCCACCGACCTCGCCGGCGTCGTCACCAGCTGGAACCCCGCCGCCGAGCGGCTCTACGGCTACGCCGCCGCCGAGATGCTCGGGCAGCCCCTCGATGTCATCGTGCCGCCCGATCGCCGCGAGGAGTTGCGGCAGCTGCTCCAGCGGCTCGAGCAGGGCCAGGCCATCGGCGGCCACGAGACCGTCCGCATCCGCAAAGATGGCACCCCCGTCGACGTCGCCCTCGCGGTCTCGCTGGTCAAGGACAGCGAGGGCGCCGTCATCGGTGTCTCGAAGATTGCCCGGGACCTGACCGAGCGGCGCCGCATCGAAGAGCGCCTGCGCCAGGCGCAAAAGATGGACGCCATCGGCAACCTCGCCGGCGGCGTCGCCCACGACTTCAACAACGTCCTCACCGTCGTCCTGGGCACCGCTCACGTCTTGCAGCGCGAGCTGACCGGCGAGCACCTCGAGGACGTGCGGGTCATCATCGACGCCTGCGGCCGCGCCGTCGGGTTGACCCGCCAGCTGCTGGCCTTCAGCCGACGCCAGGTGCTGCAGCCCCGGACCATCGACCTGAACCATGTCGTCGGCGGCATCGCGCCCATGTTGCAGAGGCTGGTGGGCGAGAACATCGAGCTGGTGCTCGATCTGCCGCCGGCGCTGGGGGCGGTCTGCGCCGATTCCGGCCAGCTCGAGCAGGTCATCATGAACCTGGTCGTGAACGCCCGCGACGCGATGCGCGACGGCGGCGTCATCACCATCGAGACATCCAACGTCGACGTCGACGACGACGAAGACGCTGCCGGCACCCGACCGGGGTTGCCGGCCGGCCGCCACGTGCAGCTCGCGGTGTCGGACTCGGGTGCCGGGATGGACGAGGCCACGCTCAAGCGCATCTTTGAGCCGTTCTTCACGACCAAGGAGCCGGGTCAGGGCACCGGCCTCGGCTTGTCGACGGTGTTCGGCATCGTCGCCCAGAGCGGCGGGCAGGTCTTTGTCGACAGCACGCCGGGTCGTGGCTCGCGGTTTCGCGTGGTGCTGCCGCGCGACCCGACGGCGACGGCGACGGCCACCATCATCAAGCCGCTGGTGTCGGACCTGCAGCGCGGGACCGAGACCGTGCTCGTCGTCGAGGACGACGACCAGGTGCGCCGCCTCGTCGCCCTCGTGTTGCGGCGACAGGGCTACGCCGTGCTTGAGGCCGGCAACGGCGGTGAAGCGCTGTTGATCGGCGAGCAGACGGCGCACATCGATCTGCTGCTCAGCGACGTCGTCATGCCTCGCCTTGATGGGCGCAGGGTCTCAGAGCGCCTGCAGCCGCTGCACCCGCGCATGAAGGTGCTCTTCATGTCTGGCTACACCGACGACGCCGTCCTGCGGCACGGGATCTCGCAGGCCGACGTGCACTTCTTGCCCAAGCCGATCACGCCGCAGGACCTCACCGACAAGGTGCGCGACGTGCTCGACGCATTGCGCTGATCCCCCTCCCGCTTCGGGGCCGGTGGGCGCGTTCGCCGCCTGACAGGCCGCAACAAAGGAGGATCCGCCCACGCAAATCACCGGGCGGCGCTTCAGTCGGACGGGCACGCGTCGATGGCAGAGAACACCGGCTGCCCTGACCAGAACGGACCTCGGATGACGCCCGACCCCCGCCCCGCCCGCATCGATGCTCTGCGCGACGCCCCCCGCACCCGCTTCCGCAGCTTCCGCGGCCAGGTGCTCGACGACGGGCCCGACCCCGTGCTGCAAGAGATCGTCGCCGAGCTGGCGGCGGCGACGCGGCAACCGATGGCAGCCGTCGTGCTGGTGCTGGAGCGCACCCTCCGCTTCCGGGCCTCCTTCGGGTTGCCCGCCGACCTCGAGGCGGCCGGCGGCGTGGATCGGTCGGTGTCCCTCTGCCAGTTCGTTGTCCGCGACGACGCGCCCTTCGTGGTCGAGGACTGCGCCCGGCAGAGCGACATCCCGACGGCGGCGGTGTCGCGCGGCTTTGCCCGGTACGTCGGCGTGCCCATCCGCATCGATGGCGAGGTCGTCGGGTCCTTGTGCGTCAGCGGTGACGTCCCCTCGCCGGTGGATGCCGGTGAGGTGGTGCTGCTCGAGTACCTGGCCGACCGCGTCTCGCAGCGCTTGCGGGAGCTGGCGGGGCCGCCGTCGGCCGACCTGCTGCGGGCCTCGAGCGCGTCGCTGTTCGGCGAGCTGCGCAACGCGCTCACGGGCGTGGTGGGCGCCGGCGAAGCGCTGCGTTTTCTCGCTGCCGACCTGGACCCCGTGCACCGCGCCATCCGCGCCCGCGCCTGGTCGGCCCTGCCCCTGTTGAACGACGCCGTGGCCGCCATCGACGAGCTCGGCGCGCTCGCCCGCGATCTTACCGCCGGGGCCAGCCGGGTGAAAAACGGGGTCTTGCTGCTTGAGCACGCCGTGGCCGCCGACCACCACCGGAGCCGCTCGCGGTGGTGTGTGAGCGGGCCTTTGGCTTGGCCGAGCACTTGACCAAGACCCGGGGCGGCGTGCGCGTGGGCTCGCGCCCGCCACACGTCGTGCATGTGCCCGGCATCGTCGGCAACGTGCTGGCCACCGCCATCGGCGCCGTGGCCGCCTTTGTCGTCGACGGCGTCGACGTCGACATCGTCGCCGTGGCGGGCGGCGTGCGCTTCGAGGTGCGCGGGGCGTTGTCCGACGCCCAGGCGCGCGACTGCGTCGCCGGGCTCTCGCGCCTGGTCGGCATCGGCGTCCCCGTCTCGCTCGCCGCGGCCACCGACGGCGCCGTCATCGTCTTTGCCGACCTGCTGCCACCGCCGGATGTCATGCCCCTTCATCACGCCCACCTCGAGCTGGGTCGGAGCGCGCAATGAGCCAGAATGAACCCGCTCACCGCATCACGCCCCCCGCGCTGCACGTGCTGCTGGTCGACGACGACGCCCTCGTCTTGCGCACGTTGGCGCGGGGGCTGTCGCGCTTCGAGCTGCGGATCACGACGGCGGTGGGGACCGGCGAGGCGCTGGCGCTGTTGGAGAGTGGCCTGCACGTCGACGTCGTCGCCGCCGACTTCATCATGGGTGGCGCCTCGGGACTCACGCTGCTGAAAGAGATCGAGCGCTGCTGGCCCGACGTCGGCCGCTTGCTCTTCACGGGCACCGTCGATGCGCGCCTGCTCGAGCGGGCGGTGGCCGACGGCGCTGTCCACTGCGTGCTTGAGAAGCCCTTCTTGGGTTGTGCCCTGTTCGACGCGGTCCGGGATGCAGCAGCGCGCGTGCGCTCGCCCGGCGTCGGCTGGGGGCTGGCCACGCCTGTGCGACCGAGCGCTTGACGACCCCGCCGAGCTGAAGCGTCGGCTTCTGATGATCTGCGCGACGAGGCTGCAGGCGGCGCCTCTTCGCGTTTCGACCAACCTCGGTGGACCGCGCCGAGCCCGCTGTCGCCGCAGCGCGTGCTAGAGCCGGCGTCGATGACCGGCTCGTCGCCCCGCTGGATCCAGGGACCGTGGTGGGACGGCTTCTTCCTGCTCTCGGGCCTGTGGCTGTTGCCGCTGCTGCTGTTGGTCGACGACGTGGCCGGTGTGTACCTGGTGCTGACGCTGGCCTTCTGGATCGGGCACCGCGTCAGCTCGGCGGCCCTGGCCTGGTGCACGTCGTCGTACCGCCCGCTGCTGACCTCGCAGCGGGCGCGCTTTGTCTGGGTGCCGCTGGCCATCACCGTCTTTGTCTTCGCGTTCCTGGTGCCCGGCGACGGCGTCTGGCCCTGGCCCCGCAGCGCGCGCCTGCTGGCCCTCGTCGTCGTCGACGGTGTGCTCGTTGCCTGGCACTTCGCCGCGCAGCACTACGGTGTGCTGGCCCTCTACCGCCTGCGCGCCGGCGTGAGGACCGCTCGGGCCCGGGCCATCGACCGCGCCTATGCCCTCGGCGTCGGCGGCGTCCTCGTCGTCGTCTTTGAATTCGCCGCCGGCCTCGGCGTGGTCGCCGACCTCTGGCCGGCGCTGTTGCCCGAGGCCCCGCTGACGACGCCGCTGCGGCTGCTCGGCAGCGCCGTCGTCGTCGCGGCCACGCTCTTCGTCTTGCTCGTCGATCGCCGGGCCCCAGCCATCTACGAGGGGCCGGGTCTTCCGCTCCCGGGCCGCTCGGGGCCGGGCCTGCCGCACGGGCTCTACGTCTCGAGCATCGCCATCGTCGCGCTCAGCGCGCTGTGGCTGAGCCCGCTCGTGTTCCTGGCGCTGTGGACGGTGCAGCATTGGACGGCGGCAACGGGCCTGGCCACGATCATCGCCCGCGGCGACCGCGCGCCCGGCGCCTCACGCTGGTACCGCGGGTGGCACGCGATCCACCGCCGCCCCGGCGCGCTGTTGGCGGTCCTGGTGGTGGTCTCGGCGGCGCTGTTCCCGATCATGCAGGTCGAAGCCGGCAGCGACGCCGGCCGCGCCGGCCTCGGACGGCTCGTCGAGATGTTGGCGTCGTCGTCGGCGGCGCCGCTGCTGCTTGCGGTGGGGTTCGCCAGCGCCTTTGTGCATTACCAGCTCGATCGCGCGGTCTTTCGCTTCTCCGACCCCGGGGTGCGCCAGGCGACCGCCGGGCTCTTTCCGCGCTCACCGGGCGCCGACGACGCGCCATGAGAGATGAACGACGGCAACCAGGGATGACGCCAGAAATGACACCAGAAATGGCACCAGAAATGACAACGGCGGGTTGTGCCCGCCGTTGTCCACCTGCGTGCGCGATCAGTTCCGCGCTTCACGTTGCAGGCTCTTCCAAGATGTAGGGAGCGTCCTCGTCACGGGCAAGCAGATCCGCGCGATGCCGCGGCGATCGCTACCGGGACGCATGGCGCAAGACCGCAACCTGCGTGGCGAAAAGACCACCGACAAAGCGACGGCCCTGTTGATCTGCGACGTCATCAGCGACTTCGGCTTCGTCGGCGCGCACCGTTTCATCCCGCGCGTGAAGAAGATCGCGCCCGTCATCGGCCGCCTGCGCGACCGCGCCGATGCCGCCGGGGCCGCGGTCATCTACGTCAACGACAACGTCGGCGCCTGGCGCTCCGACCGCGCGGCGGTGCTGGGCACGGCGATGTCGTCGACGTCAAAGATGCCGCGCGCCGTGCAGGCGATCCTGCCGCGCGACGACGACTTCTTCTTGCTCAAGCCGCAGTACTCGGCGTTCTTTGGCACGCCCCTCGACAGCCTGCTCTTCCACCTGGGCGTCTCTCGCCTCGTCGTCGTCGGCATCGCCACCGAGATCTGCGTGCTGTTCTCGGCCCACGATGCCTACTTGCGCGGCTTCAGCTTGCACGTGCCGCGCGACGCAGTTGCCGGCCTGTCGACCCTGGCCCACAACACCTCGCTGGCGCTGATGGCCCGCGCCCTCAAGACCGATGTCCGTACATCGCGCGCGGTGCGCTTCCGCTAGCGAAGAGCCCTCGACCAGAGGGTTGGCCGGGGATCAAGCACGCTGTGGCCGCCCACAGGCTGCTCACTGCTCATCTGCTCCTCTGCTCATCCGCTCATCCGCTCATCTCTGCCCATCTGCCCATCTGCTCATCGGCACCAGTGGGCAGCTTGCTGCATGGACACCGGCACCAAAGGCACGGTGGTTGCTCAACACGAGGCATGCATTCCCGCCGCCGCCGCCCCCTCCGCCGTCGTGAGACGAGCCCGCCAAAGAAGGTGCTGCCGATCGCCTCGGCCGAGGCCGCTGGGCTGACCTACGTGACCGACGCTGATCCCGGCATTCGTCGACGACGAAGCGGTCGCGGCTTCAGCTACGCCGCCGCCGCCGGTGGGCTCGTGCGCGATCAGGCCACACTGCGTCGCATCCGCGCCCTCGCGATCCCGCCGGCGTGGACGGATGTCTGGGTCTGTGTCGATCCTGACGGACACATCCAGGCCACCGGCCGCGACGCCAAAGGGCGCAAGCAGTACCGCTACCACCAGCAGTGGCGCGAAGCCCGCGACGAAACCAAGTTCGAGCGCATGTTCTCGTTTGGCTCGGCGCTGCCCCGCATGCGCGCCCGCGTCGATGCCGATCTGCGCAAGCGCGGCTTGCCCCGCGAAAAGGTGCTGGCCACGGTGGTGCGGCTGCTCGAGGCGACGCTCATCCGCGTGGGCAACGAGGAGTATGCGCGCGCCAACCAGAGCTACGGCCTGACGACGCTGCGCAAAGACCAGCACGTCGACATCAGCGGCGCGCGCCTGCGGTTCACCTTTCGCGGCAAGAGCGGCAAAGACCACGTCATTGAAGTGCGCGATCGCCGGCTGGCCGCTCTCGTGAAGCAGGTCGAAGAGCTGCCCGGCCAAGACCTCATCCAGTACGTCGACGACACCGGCGCCATCAAGGGCCTCGGCTCGCACGACGTGAACGCCTACTTGAGAGAAATCAGCGGCGACGACTTCACGGCCAAGGACTTCCGCACCTGGTTCGGCACCGTGCTGGCCGCGCGCGCGCTGCTCGACATCGCTGCCGAGAAGCCGACGAAAAAGGCCATCAACGACGCCGTGCGTGGCGTGTCGCAGAAGTTGGGCAACACGCTGGCCGTGTGCCGCCGCTCCTACGTGCACCCCGGAATCTTTGCGGCACGCGGCGACGGCACGCTGGCCGCGGTGTTTGCCGAAGAGCACGTCGACGTCGACGGCCTGCCCGGCGACGAGCGGCGCGTGCTCGCGCTGCTGGCCAGGCTGAAGAACGAACCGCCGCCCTCGATGCTGTCGCTGCTCGAGCGCAGCGTCGAAAAGGTCGCGGGCAGGTCCGCGGGCGCAGCAGCGTCGGTCAAGGCCGCGGCCTGAGCCGGCGACATCGAGCCGGTCCGACGGCTCCGCCGAGCTCGCCCATCGAGCGCTCGCGAGGCGCGGATCGAGCGGTGAGCGGCTGCGCGGCAGGCGCTGAGTTGCTCAGCCCGGGGCATGTTTGAGGATCTCAACCTGAAGCTCGCGGTCCTCTCGGTGCTGATGGAGGACGGCCACTACGCCGCCGAGGCCGAACGCCTCGCCGACGCCCACGGCGCCGCGGTCAAAGAGGGCGAGCCGATTCCCGAAGTGATGGCGTTCTATCGAGCCATCGTGCTGCGCCCGGCACTGCTGGCGACGGTGACGCGCCTGGCGCCCGACAGCAGCGACCTCGCCTACGTCCACGCCATGAACGAGGACTGGGGCGGCGACGGCAGCGCGCTCGACATCCGCTCGCTCGCGGGCATCGAGCACCTGACCAGCCTGGTGGCGTTTTCGCCGGTGGCGATGATGGCCGAAGGCGGCGTCGACCACGGGCCGCTGCTCGGCTGCCAGAAGCTGGTGCGGGTCGACATGCAGTTCGCCGTGCCCGGCAAGGCCTCGCAGACCGTGGCCGCCACCTTGCGTGGCCGCGGCGTCGTCGTCGAAAACGAGCCCTGACCGTCAGCGCGTCGTTGTTGTCGTCGACTTCTGCGTCGACTTCACTGTCTGCGTTGCCGGGATCGCGCGGCGGTGATCGGGCGGCGCCCCTCTTGCGCGGGCGCGGCTTGACCTCGTCACTCCCGGGTCGGACGGACCTCGCAGAGAAGGGTCGGCATCACTCCGCTGACCCGGCAGGATCAGATCGCCCGCCTTTCGTTTTTTCATCGCCCGTCAGGTCCGGTGAGCGGGGAAAGAGCCCGGCGGTCGCCTGGCGCACCCCGG
>JBKJNL010000837.1:0-2950 GCA_046593615.1 Myxococcota bacterium
TCAAGAGCTGCTCGAGCGCGTCTTCCATGATGCGGCGGGCGCGGGCCGTGGCGAACCACAAGGCGCGGTGCACCTCGGCGTCTTTGTCGTCGCGGTTCTCGCAGCCCTTGGAGTAGGCCTCAAAGGCGACGAGGCGCTCGACCAGCTCGGAGACGTGGTTGGGGCATTCGCATTGGATGGCCGTCGACAGGTCGCGCAAGGCGAGCAGCACGGGGCGCGGGTAGCGCGGCGGCATCACGGGCCCGCTCTCGGCGTTCGGCCCCGGCGGGGGCGTCGACCGCTGCGCGCGCGGCTCGGGCAGGCGCGCCGCGGCCAGACCCGACGCCGGCGTCATCGTCGACATCGCCAGGGCCATCGCCGACGCCGACGCCGACGCCGCGCCGGGCATCTGCGGTGTCGCGGAAGTCGGTGCGGCGGACGTCGAGGTCGTCGAGGTCGGCGTCGGCGCAGCGGCGCGTTGCACGCGGCGCTCGATGAGCAGGCTCAAGAGAAAGGTCCGCAGGGTGCGCACCGAGAGCGGACCCTGCAGCACGATGTCGCTGCCGCCCTTGCGCAGCGTGTCGATCTCCCCGCGGGTGGCAAAGACGTAGGTCGTGATCACCGAGCGGGCCGGGATGCGCCGACGCAGGGCCTCGAGCGTCGCGGTCGGCTCGGCCGGCAGGCGGGCCCGATCGAGCACCACGACGTCGGGTGCTTCGCTGAACGTGGCCTTCATCAGGGCGTCGATGTCGGAGCCGCTCCACACCACGGTCAGATCGCGGACTGCGCCGCGGGTCTCCTGGTCGGCGTTGACGGCGGCGGCCAGCTCGGGATCGATCAGGGCGATGTTGATCATGGGCCTGTGATGCCGCCGACCGTCGGCCCGTTTCCATCTGCCGGCGTGCGATCCGGCGGGCGATCCGGCGTGCGATCCAGCTGATGTGTGTGGTGGCGCTCAGTGCTGCTGGGCGTCGTCCTGGTGGCAACAGAGGTCGATGACGACGGTGCTGGCCAGGATCAAGATCGGGTCTTCGCCGTCGTTGACGTCGACGCCGTAGCTGTCGCGCAGGCTGAGCCAGGCCTTTGACACCGTGGCCACCGTGCGGCCGCCCCGCTCGAAGCGGTACTCGTGCTCGGTGAAGGTGCCTTTGGCCTCGAGGTCGTCGGGGCCGGGCACGTCGACGGTGAACGAGCAGCGGAACAGCGAAAAGAAGTCCTTGGACACCGTGGCCGAAAGCGTGCCGGACCGCGTGATCTCGTAGCTCGGCTTCAGGCTGATGAGCTTCTGGCGGATGAGCGCCAGCTCGCGCCCCTGGGGGTCGAGAAACGCCAGCTTGTTGCCGAGCGAGAACACCTTGCCGTCGACGGTGGCCACCGCCCGGCCGTCGCTGTCGACAATGGTGAAGTCGTCGCCGAGGGCAAAGATTTTCTGCTTCATCTGGTAGCGCATGGATCGTGTGTAACCTCCTCGGCCGCTGACGCTCCACGGGTTCGTTCAACGTCTCTCGTGGGGCCCACAGTGAGCGAATCGCTTGACGCCGAACGCGGCAATCGTTCTGCGTTCAGAAACCGCAACCAGAGGACTCCCATGGCGACCAAGAAGCGACAGCAGGCCGGCAAAAAAGCCGCGGCGACCCAGAAGACAAAGGCGACCAAGAAAAAGGCAAAGGCCACGACGACGCGCGCGGTGAAGTCGACGAAAAAGGCTGCCAAGAAGGTCGCCAACAAGGCGTCGAAGGGCGCCAAGAAGGTCGCCAAGAAAGCCAAGAAGGTCGCCAAAAAGGCCAAGAAGTCGGCGAAGAAGACCGCGAAAAAGGCGTCGTCGGCGCTGACGTTGTCGCAGACCAAGATGAAGCGGCAGTCGGCGGCCAAGCAGGCGACGGCGACCAAGAAGGAAAAGGCCACGCAAAAGGCCGTGAGCTCGGCGGTGTCGAGCGTGAAGAGCAGCGCCCACAAGATCGCCGACGCCGGCAGCGCCGGTTGGGACGCGCTGGCCGCGGAGCTCGATCGCATTCCCAGCGCCAGCGGCGAGTACGTCGCCGACGTCCAGGCCCTGCTCGAGCGCCTGCCCGAGCGCGCGCGCATCGCCAAGGACGACGTGCAGGACTACCTCGAGCACGACGGCCTGCGGCACTCGCTGGCCCGCCTCGCCGATCGCTCGCGCGCGGCCTGGAAGAAGGGCCACGACGACGGCGTCCTCGGCTCGGTGCGCAGCCTGATCGAGTCGCTGACGCCGGGTCGCTGAATGCTCAGGCGGCGAGAAACGCCGCCAGCTTCACGACGGTGTTCCAGTTGCGGCCGGTGGCCGGGCCCAGGTGCCGGCCGAGGTCGAGCTTCGAATCGGCCAGGCCCGCGCCGTAGAAGACATAGGCGACGCGGCTGCCCGGCCGGGGCAGCTGCACGAGCTCGGGGCCGGGCCGTCGTTCGCGCGCGGTCTGAAACGCCGCCAGCGCCCCCGCCGTCGGGGGCGCCTTCAAGAACACCGCCAGCATGTGTGACGGGTCCCGCTGCGACTGGGCCTGAAACGGATTGTGGGCGATGACCGCGGCCCACTCGGCGGCGTCGCGCACCATCACCTCGCTCGACAGCCCGAACGACTTCTGCAGGTGGGCCTCGAGGGTCGTCTCCAACGCCGCCGACGTCACAGCGTCGTCGACGTCGAGGACGACGTTGCCGCTCGCCAGCAGCGTGCGCACGTTCTTGTGGCCGGCCCGGGTCAGCGAGGCCTTGAGCTCGGCCATCGGCAGCTTGCCGGTGCCGCCGACGTTGACGGCGCGAAGCAACGCGATGCGAGCAGTCATGGCCGCACCTTCAAGACGGCGGGGCACAAAGGCAAGTCGCTCGGCGCACTGCCCATCGTCGCCTGCGCGGGCTACGTCGACGTCGATGGCGTCGTCTCGCACCGGGTTCCAAACCGCGTCTCGCACAGACCTGCTGCTGCTGCGGGTGAAGAAGCTGCTGGCGTTGTCGA
>JBKJNL010000954.1:0-7061 GCA_046593615.1 Myxococcota bacterium
TTGCCGCTGCTGCCGACGGCGGTGACCACGAGCGTGTCGGCGTCGACGTCGGTGTCGTTGGCGGTCAGCGCGAGCGTCGTGGCCCCGCTGTCTTCGGCGACCGTAAACGTGTCGTCGACGGCGACGGGGGCGTCGTTGACCGGAGCGACGTCGATGGTGACGTTCGAGGTCACGGCCGCGGCGACCCCGTCGTTCGACGTGACGCTCAAGGTGACCAGGCCGCCGAGGTCGCTGTTGAAGTTCAGCACGGGCGCAAAGGTCAGGGCCTCGAGGGCCGCGTTCACGTCGGCGACGGTGCCGC
This sequence comes from Myxococcota bacterium, assembly GCA_046593615.1. Classification (GTDB taxonomy): domain Bacteria; phylum Myxococcota; class UBA727; order UBA727; family VGSZ01; genus VGSZ01. Next base: position 302 of record JBKJNL010000954.1, read on the forward strand.
GGAAGGTCATGGTCGCGTCGGCCGTGCCGTCCCCGACGCTGAAGGTGAGGCCGGCGGTGCCGCCGAGGCTGAGCAGGCCGCTGTTGACGGCGACCGTGACGGTCAGCTGCCCGCCGTCGACGTCGCTGACGGTGACGGCGTTGCTGGTGGCGAGGCTGAAGACCAGGGACGTGTCTTCGAGGGTGGTCTGGGTGCCGGGCACCGTGTTGGTGGGGGCGTCGTTCACCGCGGTCACGGTGATGGCGACGCTGTCTTGATCGCTGGCGGTGGCGCCGGCGCTGCGCATCGTCAACGACGCGGCACCGCTGAAATTCAGGGTCGGCGTGAAGATCACGCCGTTCATCGCCGTGTTGAGGCTCGCGAGGCTGCCGACCAGGGTGACCGTCGCCGTGCCGTTGCCCGAGACCGAGGTCAGACCGGCAACCGAGGCGAGGGTCGCGGTGCCGTTCACGCTCGTGAGGGTCACCGTGAGCGAGGCGCTGTCGGCGTCGGCGACCGAGAGGACCAGGTTGGTCGTCGTGTCTTCGTTGATGGTGCGCGCGCCCGGCACCGTGTTGACCGGCGCGTCATCGACGGGCGTGACGATGATGGTGACGTTGTTGGTCTTGGTCGCCGCGTTGGTCCGCGACACGGTGAACGTGAGGGGCACCGTGCCGTTGAAGTTGGCCGGCGGCGTGTACAGCAGGCCGTTGATGGCGGTGTCGACGTTGTTGCGGATGCCGGTGACGGTGATGGTGCCGGTGCCGTTGCCGACGATGCTCGTGAGATTCAACGTGGTCGCGAGGGTCAGCGTGCCGGTGGTGACGCTCACGGTGGCCGTGACGGCGACGTTCGACAGATGGGTGACCTTGAGCTGGTTCGCGTTCGTCGCCGAAAACGTCAGCGTCGTGTCTTCGACGATGGTCTGGACCCCGATGTCGCAGGCGTCACCGATGCCGTCGGCGTCGCCGTCGGTCTGGGCGGTGTTGGCGATGAAGCGGCAGTTGTCGTTGGCGTTGGGGATCGTGTCGGCGTCGTCGTCGCTGTTGGGATCGAGGGGCGTCGGTGGCGAGGCGACGGTCGAGAGCACCGCTGGGGTGCCGGCGGCGCAGCTGATGTCGTTGCTCAAGTTGCGCGACGAGTTCGAGGTGCCGAACCAGACCTGCAGCCGGTCGTCGCGGCTGTAGCCTTCGTCTTCGAGGGTCACGGTCGCCGCGATGGTGTCGGTCCACGGGATGGCAAAGATGAGCCAGGTGTCGCGGTCGCTGATGATCTCACCGTCAACGCTGCCGTCGGTGGCGGCGTCGACGCGCGTGAACGTCGGGGTCGGGTAGCTGTCGAGCAGGGTCTCGGCGACCTGGTTGCTGTCGTCGATCTCACCGGCCTGGTTGGTGTTCTTGGCGAACTCGATGGTCTCGTCTTTGCCGCTCACGAGCACCAGGTGCTCAAAGGTGCCGAGGACGGTGTCCTGGTTAAAGGCGATGGACCAGCCCTGGGCAACGAGGTTGCCGGGCGTTCCCGGGCTCGCGTCGAGGCGCAAGCGGACGAACAGGAAGTCGCCGCGCGAGAGGATGGAGCCCGCCGGTCGCGTCGCATCGCCGACGAGGTTGACGGCAGAACCACCGTTGTTGCCGTCGGAGACGGGGTCCGAGGTGAAGCTGTTCCCGCAGGTGAGGGCGAGCCAGGCGGGGTCGGTGCCCGCGGGAATGGCCGTCGGTGCGGTCTGCGCCAGCGCGCCGGTGGATCCCAGCAGCAAGGCGAGGAGGGCAAAGGAAGAAGACTTCATGGGAAACTCCAGCGAGAACGCAGCGCCGGTTTGTACCCGGTGGCCACTGCACGTTCGCTCGCCTGGTCGCCCGTGTCGCGATCTGGTGCAGCCGGGTCCGCTCTGGTTCCGCTCTGGGCAGGGCGCATTGCCCGGCCCCGCCGGGTTTCCGAAAAAACTTGTGTTGTCGGCTGGCTTCTGTCTGCGCGCCGACGCGCACCCGGGCCCGAGCGAGAGATCGCGCTACCCCTCTACCCCTCTGCCCCTCTACCCCTCTGGCTGCTGCTCGGGCTGGTAGGCGTCGACTTGCGCGACCCACGCCGTCACCTGGGCGTCGCTCGGCATGCGCCAGTCGCCGCGCGGCGACAGGGCCACCATGCCGACCTTGGGTGCGTCGGCGGTGCAGCTGCGCTTGAACTGGTTCTGGAAGAAGCGCACCAGGAACACCCGCAGCCACTTCTTTTGCACGTCGAGCGGGTAGCGACCGCCAAAGGCATGCACCGCGAGGTCGAGGATCCGGGTCGGGGTCCGGCCGAAGCGCACGAAGTGGAACAAGTAGAAGTCGTGCAATTCATACGGCCCGATCGCCGCTTCGGTGAGGTGGGCGATGGTGCCGTCGGGGTCGGTGGGCAAGAGCTCGGGCGAGATGGGCGTGTCGAGGATCGAGAACAACGTCTCCCGCAGCTTCTGCGCATCGCCCTTGCCTTCGGCCCCCGTCCACGTCGTCACCCGCTCGTTGGCCACCCAGCGGATCACGAACTGGATGAGCGTCTTGGGCACGCCGGCGTTCACGTCGTACATCGAGATGTGGTCGCCCGAGTACGTCGCCCAGCCCAGCGCTTTTTCGCTGAGGTCGCCGGTGCCGACGACGAGGCCGCCGTGCTGGTTGGCGAGGGTCATCAACACCAGCGTGCGCAGGCGGGCCTGCACGTTTTCGAGGGTGGCGTCGCCGAGCTTCTTGTCGGCGCGCACCCGATCGATGAGCTCGTCGACGGTGGCGGCGTCTTGGGCGGCGGCGTGCCCGGTGGCGCCGAGCACGACGCGCGACATCTCGGCCACGCTGATCGTGTGCAACGTCGCGCCGAGCGACTCGGTCAAGACCACGGCGTTGTTCTTCGTCAGCGGCGACGTGCCGAGGCCGGGCATGGTCACGCCGATCAAATCGCTGCGCGGCCGGCCACACAGGTCCAGCGCCGTGGCCGCCACCAGCGCCGCCTGGGTCGAGTCGAGACCGCCCGAGATGCCCAGCACCAGCTTCGGGAACCACGCCGGTGAGGTCGCTGTGGCCGGCTTCGCCAGGGCCTGCAGGCGGGTGGCCAGGGCGTTGGTCTGGATCTCGAAGATCTCCCAGGCCCGCGTCGCCAGCGTCTGCGGGTTCTTCGGGATGAACGGGTGCATGGGCACCTCGCGGCGCAAGGTCTTGCCAGCCCGCGTCGTCGGCAAGGCGACGTTGAACGAGATGCGCCGCGCGGCGAGCGGATTCTCTTGCGCGCAGTCGCCGAAGCTCGACACCACCTGCCGCTCGCGCACCAGCATCTCGACATCGACGTCGACGGTGACCAGCTGGCTCGCTCTGGCGAAGCGCTTCGACTGGGCAATGAGGTTGCCGTTTTCACAGACAAAGGCGTCGGCGTCGAAGGCCAGGTCGGTGCTGCTCTCGCCGGGTCCGGCGGCGACGTAGAGGTAGGCGCTCTTGCAGCGGTCGCTCTGGCTTTCAGCCAACAGGCGGCGCAGGTCGGCCTTGCCAATCGTAAAGTTGGATGCCGACAGATTGGCGATGATGGTGGCGCCGGCGCCGCACAGCTTCGACGACGGCGGCACCTGGACCCAGTAGTCTTCGCACACTTCCAGGCCGACGACGTGGTGATCACCACCATCGAACAAAAGATCAGAGCCGAACGGTATTTCTTGCCCAAGCAGGCGGCAGGTGCTGCCGGGCTTCACCTCGGTGCCGGGGCGGAACCAGCGCTTCTCTTCGAACTCGCGGTAGTTCGGCAGGTAGCACTTGGGCACGACGCCGAGCACGCGCCCGCCCTGCACGGCGACGGCGACGTTGTAGAGGCCGGCGTGGGTCATGAGCGGCAGGCCGACGACCCCGAGCGGACGCCAACCGCGGCTCTGATCGACGAGGCTGCCGAGGGCTGCCTCCGAGGCCTGCAGCAGCGTGTTGTCGAGGAACAGATCGCGCGCGGTGTAGCTCGAGAGCCCGAGCTCGGGGAACACCACCAGGCTGGATTCGTCGTCGTGGGCCTGCTGCCACAGCGCGGCGGTGGCGGCGGCGTTGGCCACGGGGTCGGCGACCTTGACGACGGGGACGGCGACGCTGACGCGAGCAAAGCCACGCATTCGAACCTCCGGAACGAGGGTCTTCTAGCAGCACCTTCGCTGCGATCCCCGCTCTGTCGTCGCAGGTGCGTGACCAATGATGCACGTTTCCTGGCGGTTCACCGTCGAGCGCGCGACTCGCACCGAACGATCCGGGCATCTGCCAGGGAGCCGGATGTGGTCGTCGTCCCGCCTTTTCCTGCGCGGCCTGCTCGTGCACATTCTCGCGGAGAGGTGCCTCGATGTCGCCACACGCCGGCCATGTTCTTTTGATGTGCTCGATGATCACGGCGACGTCGTGTGCGAGCTTTTCCGCGCAATACGCGGGGGCTGGCCCGGCGAACAAGGCTGCGCAGTTTTCAAAGCAAGCGGAGCAACGCTTTTCGCAGTTGGAGACCATGGACGCGGCCGAGGCCGAGGCCGTCTCGCAGATCGACATCTACGTTGATTCAATCCCCGAACAGCTCGTGGTCGATGGGGCCACGATCGGGGTCAAACCCGGCACGAATGCCGAGCTCATCGGCTCTGTCCTCGTCATCCCCAACTGGGTGCAACACAGCCAGGCCGACGCGTTGCCCGTGCTTCAGCGGGCCGCCCATGCCGCCGGCGCCAACCTCGCCTACTGCCCTGTCGAAGGTCTCGGATGGCGCTGCTTCTTGCTTCTCGTCGCACAAGCTCCTGAGCCGGCAAGCTCCGCCACCAATCTGTGATCATCGAGCTCACGGAGGATCAGAGCGCGGAGAGCGCCATCCACGCGATGCCGCCGAGCGAGACCGCCCACAGCAGCGAGCGCAGGTACGGGATGCCCGCGAGGTAGACGACGAAGTAGGCGAGCCGCGCAAAGAAAAAGATCGCGGCACCGGGCGTCGGCTCGGCGCCAGCCGCGCGCGCGGCGACGAACACCGCCACGAACAGCACGAGGTTCTCGACCATGTTGCGCGCGGCGCGATCGGCGCGCGACGCCAGCGCGCTGCGCGGGGGCAGCTCGTCGCGGTTGCCAAAGGCGAGCTTGGCTCCCCGCCGGGTCCAGGTCGGCGTGTGCAGCTCCGCCGCCGTCATGATCATGAGCCAGGCGAGCGCGGTCGAGAGCAACAAATATTGAACGTCGGTCACGGCCCAGGCTCGCACACCAGGCGGAGGTCGGCGGGTGAGGCCGATGCAGCCGTCGTCGGCTTCGGGGTCGGCTTCGTCTTCGGTGTCGCCGGCGCCGCCGTTTGGTTGCGCCGTCGTCGACGTCGTGGGACCGATGACCATGGTCGAGCGCATCCTGGTCGAGCTGCCGATTTCGCCGTGGACCGAGCGCGCCCGCTGGGCCCTCGATCACCACAAGCTGACGTGGCAGCGCGTGGTGCACGAGCCGTTCATCGGCGAGGGCAAGCTCAAGAAGTTGACGCAGACGACGTCGGGGCCGGCGACGACGCCCTGTCTCATCGAAGGAGACCAGCGCTTCACGTCATCGACCGCGATCGCCCGCCACGCCGATGCCACGGGCAGCGGCAGCAAGCTCATCCCCGCAGGGCAGGAGAGCGCGGTCGAGCGGTGGGTCGAGAACGCCGAGCACGGCTCGCGCGCGGGCCGCATGGTGATCACGCGGCGGCTGCTCGATCAGCCCGCGGCTCTCGACGAGCAACTGCCAGCGTTTCTGCCGGGCTTCGTGCGTCCGCTGCTGCGCCCCGTCACGCGCTACGGCACCCGCTGGTTTGCCAAGAAGTACGCCCTCGACATCGACGACAAAGACGCCCTGGCCGCCGCCGAAGCCGTCGCCTGCCGCCACATCGATCGCGTGCGCGAAGGGCTCGCCGGGCGGCCGTATCTGCTCGAGAGCTTCTCGTGGGCCGACGTCGTCTCGTGTTTGTTGTTGCAGGCCGTGAAGCCGGTGCAGCACCCGAAGTACCCGCTGCGGCCGGCGACGCGGAAGCAGTGGGAGGCGCCCCATCTCGTCGACAAATACGCCGACCTGCTGCGCTGGCGCGATGACCTCTACGCGCAGCACCGCTGATCGCGCTGGCCGGTGAGCGCGCGGCTCAGGAGCGAGCGCGGGGGCGGACGACGACGCTGCGCAGGCGGGCGACCTCGTCGAGGGCCATCGTGCGGGTTTCAAAGAAGCGGATGCTCAGGCCCACCGCCAGGGCCACGGCCGAGCCGATCATGCGGATGGCGCTGTTCTCGGTGATCACGCAGGTCCTGGTGACGCCGCGCTTCTTCAGCCTCATCAAGATGGCGCCGCCCGGCTCGCGGCTGTCGGCGGTCCAGCCGGTGACGCGGGTGGCGTCGAAGAGGGCGTAGCGGGGCGCGGCCTCGACGGGGCATTTGTCGAGAAAGCTGTCGAGCTCGTCGGGCTTGGTGCCGACCGTGCCCTTGCTGATGAAGCCGACCCAGCGCAGCTCGACGGTGTCGTCGCCGGTCAACGCAAACTCGATGTCACCGTTTCCTTCTGACCCCATCGACCCCCCTGTCCGCGATCACTTGAGGCGGACGCGCACGGCGTGGGCGTCGGCGCGTTGCAGTCCACCGCCATCAACGTTGCTGATGGGAGCCAAGCCTCGCACGGCGGCGTCGCGGCCGTCTTGCAGCACCTCGATGACGATCAGGCCCGGGTTCGCGCCGGTCGAAGCATGGGGGTCGCCGGTGAGCGGCCGGGGCCCGCGGGTGGCGGCGTAGACGTATTTGCCGTCGGGGGATTCGCCGGCC
>JBKJNL010000274.1:0-4739 GCA_046593615.1 Myxococcota bacterium
TGATGACGTCCTCAATGCGGTCCAGCAGCATCTCGTGGACGTTCTTGCCTTCGAGCACCTCGCGCCGCAGCGAATACGTCGCCTTGCGCTGCATGTTCATGACGTCGTCGTATTCGAGCAGGTTCTTGCGCATGTCGAAGTGGTGACCTTCAACCTTGCGTTGTGCGTTCTCGACGGAGCGGGTCACCATCCCCGCTTCAATGGGCTCGCCCTCCTGCATGCCCAGGCGCTCCATCATGGGGATGAGCTTGTCACCGCCAAAGATGCGCATCAGGTCGTCTTGCAGGGACAGGTAGAATCTCGACGAGCCGGGGTCTCCCTGGCGTCCCGCACGTCCCCGCAACTGGTTGTCGATGCGGCGAGACTCATGCCGCTCGGTGCCCAGGATGTGGAGTCCGCCGGCGGCAATCACTTCCTGCTTCTCGGCCTTGCACTGCTCTTCGAACGCCGGCAGCACGTCGCCATACTTGGCCACGGCCTTCTTGTAGAACTCCAGGTGCTTCTCGTAGACGGCCAGCGTCTCGGCGGGCAGTTGCGCGTCGCTGAAGACCTTCGCAGCTGGCTCGTGGCGCAGCTTGCTGATGATGTCGTAGCCGAGCCCGGTTTCTTCCGCGGCCAATCTGTCGACGTTGATCAGGTCCGGCCGGCCCGACAGGAACGTGAAGTGCGCCACTTCATGCGCGCCCTCGTCACTGGTTGCGCGTCCTTCCGACGCTGCGAGCTTCGCCTCTTCCTCGTTGAATGCCCGGGCCACTTCCGAGCGCGCCATGTACTCGGCGTTGCCACCGAGGAGGATGTCCGTGCCGCGGCCTGCCATGTTGGTCGAAATGGTGATGCGCGCCTTGCGTCCGGCCTGCGCAATGATCTCGGCTTCACGGCGGTGCTGCTTGGCGTTGAGCACTTCATGCGGGATGTTCTTCTTCTTCAGCAACCGCGCCACAACTTCCGATTTCTCGACGGACGTGGTGCCCACCAGCACCGGCCGGTTCTTCTTCCACTGCTCCTCGAGCTCCTTGGCAACGGCCTCGAACTTCTCGCGCTCGGTCTTGTAGACAAGGTCCTGCTCGTCGGTGCGGCTGATCTTGCGGTGCGTGGGGATGACGACGACGTCGAGGTTGTAGATCTTCGCAAACTCCTCGGCTTCCGTGTCCGCCGTTCCCGTCATGCCCGAGAGCTTCCCGTACATGCGGAAGAAGTTCTGGAAGGTGACCGTTGCCAGCGTCACCGTCTCATTCTCGATGGTGACGCCTTCCTTGGCTTCAATCGCCTGGTGGAGGCCATCACTCCAGCGGCGGCCTTCCATGATGCGGCCGGTGTGCTCGTCGACGATCTTCACCTCGCCCGCTTCGACCACGTATTCGACGTCACGCTTGTAGAGCGCGTGCGCGCGCAGCGCCTGCTGGAGGTGGTGGAGGACTTCGATGTTCTTGGGATCGTAGAGGTTGTCGACCTTGAGGAGCTGCTCGCCGCGGCCCACGCCTTCTTCCGTCAACACCGCGGACTTGGATTTCTCGTCGATGGTGTAGTGCTCATCCTTCTTGAGGCGCGGGATGATGTTGTTCACTTCGCGGTAGAGCTCGGTGGATTGCTCGGCCTGGCCGCTGATGATGAGCGGCGTGCGCGCCTCGTCGATGAGGATGGAGTCCACTTCGTCCACGACGCAGAAATGGTGTCCGCGGCCCTGCGTGTAGTCCTTGAGCGCGAACTTCATGTTGTCGCGCAGGTAATCGAATCCGTATTCGTTGTTCTGGCCGTACGTGATGTCCGCGCCGTACGCCTGCTGGCGCTGCTTGTCGGTGAGACCGTGGATGATGACGCCCACGTTCATCCCGAGGAACCGGTAGATGCGGCCCATCCACTCCGCATCTCGCGTGGCGAGATAGTCGTTCACCGTGACCACGTGCACCCCGCGCTGCGCGAGCGCGTTGAGGTACGCGGGCAGGGTGGCGACGAGGGTCTTGCCTTCGCCGGTCTTCATCTCGGCGACGCGGCCGCTGTGCAGGACCATGCCGCCGATGAGCTGCACGTTGTAGTGGCGCATGCCCATGACCCGGCGCGAGGCCTCGCGCACGAGGGCAAAGACCTCGTTCAGGTAGGGGTCGAGGATGAGGTTCATCTCTTCGCGGTTGAGGTCTTCACCCTTCTGCAGCTTCGGGGCTTTCTTCTCTTTGACCTCTTTCTGGATCGACACGCGCAGGGCGGCGATGCGCGCCGCCATCTCTTCGTCGGTGAGCTTCTTGATGCGCTCTTCGTGGTTGCCGATCGCCTCGGCCCGCGCGGTGAGCGGCTTCAGCTCCCGGTCGTTCTTGGTGCCGAAGATCTGCGAGAAAATTCCCATGGGGCCCTTCAAGTCGGCGCGACAGACGTCGTGGACGTCGCAATCAATGGAGAAACGCCGGTGGAGCTTGATCGACTGGCTGCCCGGGGCCCGAGCGGCGCCCTGAAGCGAGGTGCAACGACCCGTGGGTGCTGCGCCGCTGCCTGTCGATCGTGCGCCACCAGCGTCGGTCGCAAGACCCGGCGACCGTAGGGACGGGCTTGGGGGTGGTCAAGGCGTCGTCGCTGCCTCTGGCGGCGATCTTGGGCGTCGCCTGCCGGTCCCGTCAGCGGCACGGGGCCGGTCGCGCCCGGTCAGTTGACGACGATTTCGATGCTGGCGCCGGCGCCCGAAAACGGGCCGCTGAAGCTGTCGAGCACCAGGAAGTAGGTCGTGCCGGCCTCGACCGGCGTCACCAGGAACGAGTCCGATGTGTCGTCGCGGGCGCCGGCGTCGTCGTCGTCGCACACCTCGCCCGTCGGGCTGTCGCAGGCGGTGCGCAGGTACAGGATCGTGTCGATGTCGTCGTCAAAGGTGCGGGCCGTCAAGGTGCCGCTCGTCGCCGGCGTAAAGCGAAAGACCAGCTCGTCACCGGCGGCGGTCGTGCAGTTGTCGGTGGCCTCGGCGGGGCCCAACACGCCGCTGAAGAACTCGGTGCTCGTGACCGAGAGGGTCTGGCTGACGTCGCTGACGACGATGTCGCGCAGGCTGCTGTCGTCGCAGGCCGCGGGGAAGCCGTCGGGGAACACGTCGGCCTGCATCTGGAACAGCCCCGACGCGCTCGGCTCGCCGCCAAAGGAGCCGAAGTTGTCGACGACGACGAGGTAGTCGCCGGCGGCCAGGGCCGGCAGCTCGCGCACCTGGGTCGAGTCGTCGAGGAAGTCGCAGACCGCGAACGCGTCTTCGTCGACGACGGCCTCGAGCGTTGACAGGTCGCTCGGGCAGCCGCCGGCCGGCAGCTTCAGCAGCGAGACCGCGCCGAAGTAGTCGCGAAAGCCCGTGAACGTGAGCCGCACGTCGGCGGGGGCGGCGACGTTGAAGCGGTAGAAGACGTCGGCCGCGGGCGGGTCTTCGCCGGGCTGCTCGAAGTTGCAGGTGCCGACGTTGTATTCGCCGGCGGCGCCGATGGTCCGTCCGGCGACGCGCTGTCCGCTGACCAGCAGCTCGGCGCTGGCGCACAGGTCGTTTTCGGGCACGCCGTCGAGGCCGGGGAAACGGATGTCCCAGGTGTAGGGCGTCGTCACCGTCTGGCCGGGAGCGGTCACGCGCGCCAGGAACGCGCCGGGCTCGACCTCGGCGGTGAAGGTCAGCGTGCCGGCGCCTTCGTCGTCGATGCGGTTGGCGGCGACGGGGGTTTCGACGCCCGCGGCGTCCACCGAGAACAGGTCGATGACGACGTCGCGGCCGCCGCTGCCCGCAAAGACGATGCTGAGCGGCCCGGCGAACAGCGACTCGAAGGGGATGAGGTCGACGTCGTCGTTGCACAGCGAGCGCGCCACCGGCGCCTCGAGCGGCAGCACCGCGGGCTCTTGCTGGCTCTCGAAGTCGAGGTCGAGCGCGGCGATGGGCAGGTCGAGGTCGTCGGCCTCGCAGAGGTGGTCGATGACGACGTCGTAGGCGACGTTGGCGCTGCCGGTCAGCGTCTGGTCTTCGCTGAGCTTCAGCAGGTAGAAGCCGGCGGCGACGACGGTGTCGACGCCGGGCCCGCCTGCGACCCCGCCGTCGATGGGCGGGCCTTCGACGTAGACGAGGCCGTCGGTGTCGAGGGTGGCGGCGACGTCGACGGTGGCCTCGCGCACCTCGACGACGGCGCCGCCTGCGGTGGCTCCGGTGAGGGCCTGCACGTCGATCGTCAGCGGACCTCCGAGGTGGCCGAACAGGTAGTAGTCGACGTCGCCGTCGCACAGGCGCAGCTCGACCTCGTCGACGACGGTGCTGCTGTCCTGGCTGAGGAAGCCGTTGCCCGATGCGCCGGGCACGCTCAGCGACAACGCCGTGGCCGCGGTCTCGTTGCCGGCCGGCAGGCCGCCGCCGCGGACGACGAGGTCGTCGGCGTCGCCCTCGCAGAAGGGCTCGACGAGCTCGAGGTCGAGCTCAAAGCTGCCGGGCTCGCCAAAGGATTCGACGACGACGAAATAGCTGCCGGGCGGCAGCGCGCCGACCTCGATGGTCTCGCCGGCGATGGAGCTCTGGTCGACGCAGGTGCGGCGGTCGGACGCAAGCTGATCGGGCGCGTCGGCCCCGCAGCGGTCGTCGTTGAACAAGGAGACCACGACGTCGACGTTGTTTTCGCTGGCCTGGATGCGCACGCCGCGCTCGCCGACGGCGGCGTCGATGGTGAAGACATAGGCGACGTCGGCGCCGCCTTCGAAGGCAAAGAAGTCGCGGGCGTCGGGGCAGGGCGTCTCGCTGGTGGCGCCGA
>JBKJNL010000869.1:0-9956 GCA_046593615.1 Myxococcota bacterium
CATCGACTCCTTTTTCGCCGAACCCGATCGGGGGCACAACGAGCTGCCGCGGCGAAAAACCGAGTCGATGATGCGCGCGTCGACGACGACGAAAGGCTGCCAGGAGCCCGGGGGTCCCCAGGGGGCCCTGGCTCTGGAGGGCCCCTCGGGCCCCGCCGGAGGCGTCGACAAAGCGACACGAAAGCGCCGGCAGCAGACCAGAGCCCCGACGAACCCCGCAACGACGAGGTCGAAGCGCAGCGTCAACAACGCAACGACAAAAAAGACGAAGAAGACGAAGAAGAAGAAAAAGCAAAAGACCGGCGCTTCTTCGCTTTGCCCGGCCCCTCGGGCCTAGAGTCCCGCAGTGCGCCTCGTCGTCAAAGTCCTGCTGGTCTTGCTGTTCGTCGCCGTGCTGCCAGTGACCGTCAGCGGCATCTCCGGCGTGCTGCTCGCCGAGCAGGCCGTCGCCAAAGCCAGCGCCGACACCCTCGAGACCGAGGCCCGGCACCTGGCCGAGCTGGGCGAGACCACGATCCTCGGCAGCCTCGACGATCTCAAGCAGGCCTCGCTGCTGGGCCTCGATCGGCTGGCGCCCGCCGAGCGGCCGGGGGCCTTGTGGCTCATCTACCGGGCCGACGCCCAGCGCACCGCCGTGGCCCTCATCGACGGCGCCACCGGCGAGAGCGTGGCCGATCCGGTGTTTCAAGAGACCGTCGGCACCGATCCCGGCATGGCCGATCACGAGCCGTTTCCGCCGACCGCGCTGTCGCGCTTCGCCGAGCACATCCCCCTCGCCGAGGCCTTGTCGGCAGGCAAGGCCGTCAGCGTGCCCTACGCCGACGCCGCCCGCGGCGCGCCGTTCATCGCCCTCGCCGTGCGCGTGCCCGGTCCCCTCGACAAAGACGGCAAGGAAAAGCCCTGGATCGTCGCCGTCGAGCTGAGCCTGCGCCGCCTCAACGACCGCTTCGTTGAAGCCAAAGACGAACGGCTCACCGCCTTTCTCGTCGACCTCGATGGCAAGGTCGTCTGCCACACCGAGAGCCTGCAGGCGGTCGGCCGCGCCGACGTCGTCAACAACCCCGGCGTGCAGGCCTTGTTCGACGCCCGCGCCCCGGCCTCGGGCGTGGTGAACCTCGACGCCGACGACGACCCGACCCTCATCGCCTGGGCCCGCTTGACGCGCCTGGCCGGACCCCAGGGCCGCACCTGGGGCGTCGTCGTCGAACGCAACCGGGCCGAGGCCTTGAGCGCCGTGCACGACCTGTCGCAGCGGGTGGCCTTCTGGGTCGGCGCCGCCCTCGTGCTCGCGCTGCTCGCCGGCGTGGTGCTCGCCCAGGGCGTGGTGCGCCCACTCGAGGTGCTGACGCGCGTGGTGCAGGACTTCGGCAAGCGCCCCCATGGCACGAGCCTCGCCGCGGTCAGCGCCAGCGGCGCCGTGATCGGCGGGGTCACCGGCGGGGTCGACGACGGCGCGCGCATCCGGGCGCCGGCCCTCGGCAACGACGAGATCGGCAAGCTGGCACGCGCCTTTAACGGCATGGCCGATCAGGTCGACGACTACAGCCGGCAGCTGCGGGTGTTCAACAGCGAGCTGCAGCAGAAGGTCGAAGAGCGCACCAAGGACCTGAAGGAGACGCAGTCACAGCTCATCCAGAGCCAGAAGATGGCCGCCGTCGGCGAGCTCGGCGCCGGCGTCGCCCACGAGATCAACAACCCGCTGGCGGCGGTGCTGGGCTCGGCGCAGCTGGCGCTGTTGCGCTCGGACCGCGCCGACACGCGCATCCGGCCCCACCTCGAAGACATCGAAAAAGAAGCGCTGCGCATCAAGGACATCGTCGAGAGCCTGCTGCGGCTCTCGCAGGATCAAGCCCAGCAGGCGCTGGGCACAGTCGAGCTCAACTCCGTCGTCGACGCCGCGCTGGCGCTGGTGGCCCGGCCGATCATCACCGCGCGCATCGCCGTCAAAAAGGAGCTCGGCGTCGAGCTGCCGCGCATTCGCGGGCGCAGCGCCGATCTGCAGCAAGCGGTGCTGCAGCTGTTGATGAACGCCAAAGACGCCATGCCCGACGGCGGCACCCTGACGATCAAGACCGACGCCATCGACGGCAAGGTGGTGCGGCTCGTCATCGAAGACAGCGGCGTCGGCATCGCGCCCCACAACCTCGACCGCATCTACGAGCCGTTCTTCACGACGCGGGCGAGCAAGGGCAACAAGGGCATGGGCCTGGCCGTCGTCCACCGCATCGTCGAAGAGCACCAGGCGCGCATCGCCGTCGAGAGCGTTCAGAACAAGGGCACGGTCATCAAGGTGACGTTCCCGGCGACGCGCGAAGCCCTGCACTTGATCTGACGCCCGAACCTCAGGGGCTTTGCGCGGCGGCGGCGGCAGGCGTGCCGGTGCGCGCCGCGTGCAGCGCGAGGATGCCGGCCCGCACCGTCGGGTGCTGCTCGAGGATGCGGTGAAAGACGGCGCGCTCGAGCGAATAGGCGACGACGTCGTCGGCGGCGGTGGCGGTGGCCGTCCGCAGCGAGGTCGTCAGCAGCGCTCCTTCGCCGATGCAGGCGCCGGCGCCGACCTCGGCCAGCACGTCGCCGGCCTTTGTGATGCGCACCGCGCCGGAGCCGATGAGGTAGCAGCGGTCGCCGTCGTCGCCCTCGCGCAGCAGGGTTGCGCCGGCGCTGAAGCGCTCGAGCACGAGGCCCTGCGACAGCTCGTCGAGCACGGCGCTGTCGGCGTCTTTCAAGAACGGCACGCGGGCGATGAGCCCGCGCTCGAGGGTGCGCTTGAGGTTGGCGGCGCGGCGGGCGGTGAGCAGCCCGCGCAGGTCGTCGCGCACGCCGGGGTGGGCGGCGACGACGGCGTCGAAGCCAGCGCGCGTCAGGATGAAGAGCCGGGAGTCGGCCGTCGTCGTCGCCGTCGCCGCCCGCGCCTCAGCCGACAACAGCGCGCCTTCGCCGAAGCAGCCGCCGACGCCGAGCTCGGCCAGGGTCTCGCCCTCTTTGGTGATGCGCACCGCGCCAGCGGCCACGAGGTAGAGCCGGTCGCCGACGTCGCCTTCGCGAAACAGCGCCTGCCCGGCCGGCACCGACTCGGCCACCAGCGACGACGCCAGGCTCTGCAGCAGCGCTTCGTTGGCGTTGGTGAGGAACGGCACGCGGCCCAGCAGCGTGCGCTCGAGGGTGCGTTTGACGTCGGCGGCGAAGCGGGCGGCGTGCAGGCCGCGCAGCTGCTCGCGCACGCCGGGGTGCTTGTCGATGATGAAGTCGAAGCTGGCCCGGGTCAGGGCGTAGAGGCGGGCGTCGGTGTGCGCGGTCGCGGTCGCCGAGCGCGGATCTTCTGACAGCAGCGCGCCTTCGCCGACGCAGCCGCCGCCGCCGAGGACGGCGATGGTTTCTCCTTCTTTGGAGATGCGCAGCTCGCCGCTGCCGATGACAAAGAAGCGGTCGCCGGGCTCGCCTTCGCGAAACAGCACCGCGCCCTTTGCGACAGATTCCGCCGCCAGCGACGAGGCCAGGTCGGCGATCAGCGCCGGCTGCGCGCCCTTGAGAAATGGCACCTGCTCGAGCAGCTCGCGCTGCACGGATTTCAGGACCTGTGAGGTGCGCAGCTCGTCTTTCACCGAGGAGACGAAGCGGCCGATCATCTCGGTCTCGCCGCGCGCGGCTTCGGCGGTGACGATGTCGTACCAGATGAAGCGCCACACCGGCCGCATGTTGCGGAAGAACTCGTCGAACGAGATGACGCCGTCGCCGTCCTTGTCGCAGCGGGCGATGTAGCGGCCGGCCTCGGTCTCGGGCAGGCCCCACTCGAGCAACAGCAGCTGCAGCTCCATCAGGGCGATCAAGCCGTCCTGGTTGACGTCGAGCTCCTTGAACACGAGCAGCGCTTTGTCGCTGTCGGACTTTGCCCCGTCGATGCGTGCGGCCCGCGTCGCCCGGGTGCGCACCGCGCCGATCGACCAGACCGACGTGAAGAACGTCTCGAAGTCGATGCCGCCGTTCTTGGCGTGGCGGGCCACAAAGGCGTCGGCGAGGCTGGTCGAGATGCCCCACGTGGGCAGCAGGCGGGCCACCGCGGCCGCCGGCAAGATGCCGACGCCGCCCTCGTCCCAGGCGTCAAAGAAGCGGCGGGCGACGTGCCGGTCGGCGGCGGGGTCGGAGACGTGCAGCAGGTCGACGACGTCGCGGCGGATGGCGCTGTCGCGGGCCTTTTCGCGCACGAACTCCTGGTAGAGCCCCTTGTCGCGGAAGAAGAAGGCTTTCATCAGCAAGACATAGACGCCGACGAACGCGCCGATGAACAACAATGAGAGCGGACCGAGCACGCCGGGGATGATGGTGACGCCGGCAGCCAGGATGGAGATCGTGTACTTCATCCCGCTGAACAGCTTCAGCCAGTCGAAAATGTAGAAGTAGACGCGGCACCAGACGTAGATGTTGAACACCAGGAATGTGTTGACCGCCCAGAAGCGGGAGTCGGGGTTGGTCAGCAACATGCCGGCGCAAAAGGCGTGGACAACGATACAAAGAATGTAGGCCGGCCACATGATGGCCTGGGAGCCAAAGACGATGCGGGTCTGCACCAGGGCGCTGGGCACGTGGAAGCCGAGGGCGGCGAGGGCGGCGATGGTGGCGCCGGTGCTGGCGACGACGGGGTCGGGGTGGAAGCAGGCCAGCAGCCCGGCGATCATCTCGAGGGTGCCGCTCGTGATGTGGACCCGCAGCACCCAGCGCCGCCAGGGAATCATCGTAAACTTCGGGTGCGGCGGAACCGCGTAGTGATAGAAAATCACCGCGATGTTGGCGGCGGCCGAGATCAACACCAGGGGCCACAGGGCCGGCGAGACCGGGGCCTCGCGGATCGCCGTGTAGGGCAGCAGGAACCAGACCGTCAGGGCGGCCAGCACCACGGTGATGAGCGAGATTTTCAACAACTTCACGTGCGGACCGACCACCAAATCAAAGTAAAAAATCAAGCACTGATAAGACCGGTCCCACAAGAGACTGGTTGCGCCGGGCAAGCCTGGATGTTGCCGCTGGTAGCACACCGATCCGCGGCCCCGGGCCCACAGCGGTGGCTGTCCCATTCCGGCGCTCGGCGGGTCACCGCGCAGCAGCGACCGTCGGCTCGCGCTCAGGTCGTCGACCGCACCGTCGTCGTCGTCGTCGTCGTCGCCGTCGCAGGCGTCGCCGTCGTCGCCGTCGTCGTCGTCGTCGTCGTCGTCGCAGTCGCAGTCGCCGTCGTCGTCGTCGTCGCGCGAGGCGGCACCTGCACGTCGACGATGAACAAGAACTCGGTGTTCTCGGTGTGCGAGACGGCGCCGACCTTGTGACCGCTCGGCGAGTAGATGCCGATCTTGGCGCCGACGTAGCGCTGGTGGCCGGTGTGCTCGACCACCGAGACCGGGCCGCGCGTCGACAACATCGTCACCAGCTCGTCGCGGGTGACGTAGCCCTCGTCGTTGAAGCTGACGACGAGCGCCTGTGCATCCAGGGCGGCGATGACCGTCTGCAGCGCCGTCTTGAAGCCGGCCTTTGTGTTGAACGCGCTCTTTTTTTCGCGGCACTCGACGCGCTTCTGGGCCATGCCGTAGACGGTGGGATGGTCCCAGGCGATCAAGGTCTCCCAGATGTGATAGTTCGAGAGATAGCTGTGATGGTTGTAGGGTGGGTCAAGATAGGCGACGTCGGCCTTGAGGACACTCGCGGCGGTCACGGCGTCGAGGTGGCTGGCGATGCACGGCCCTTTCTTTGTTGCCGGCACCATGTCAGGCACGCGCAATTGCAGGTCATTGAAAGACCGTCGGGCCCATGATTTGAGATAGGCCATCTGCACGCCGACGGTGGAGTCGACGCGGTCGGCGGCCTCCATCAGCGACGTCAACAACACGGCCTCGAGCAGGGGCGGCAGGTCCTTTTTGGCGATGGCTTCGCGGATGGCCTCGATGCGCGCGCCGTTGTGCGGCTGGAAGAACCGCGCGCCAACGCAATAGGTCTCGGTGAACCAGCCCGGCGATCCCGGCAGCGCGTTCAGCTCGGCCACGAGGCGGTGCACGTCGGCGCTGACGACGTCGGCGTCGGCTTCGACGTAGCAGCGGGCCAGGGTGTGGGCGTAGGCGTTGTGGTCGTTGGCCAGCACGCGAAAGCCGCGGCGCTTCAGGGCCTGCCCCACGCGCGAGGTGCCCGAAAACAAATCAACGACGACGTCGACCGGGTGGCCCTGGTCGGCGAGGCGGGCGGCGACGCCGTCGACGGCGGCTTCGATGAGGGGAATCAGGCGCCGCTTGCTGCCCAGGTATTTGATCACGGGATCACGCCGGACCCGCTGGCCGGGCTGCTGCCTGCTGAGCAGGACGGCTCAGGCGCCCTCGCCGAGGAACACGCCGAGCAGGCTCGCGTCCTGGCGCATCCAACCGGGGCTGCCGGGGTAGCCGGTGAACAGGTCGCCGCGGCCGCCGACGTAGAGGTCGAAGAGCGGCAGGCGGTACTTCAGCTCGGCCGACAACAGCACGTCGGGCTGCAGCATCCCGGCTTCGCCGCGCAGCTTCCACAGCACGCGGTCTTCGAAAAAGGCGCCGCCGAGGTGGGCGCCGGCGGCCAGGCGGTTGACGGTGCGCAGCTCGGGAACGTCGTCGCCGTCTTCTTCGTCGTCGAGCACCTCGACGCCCCACAGGCGGCTGTCTTTCGGCACGCCGTCCCACATGACGTTGAAGAGCTCGAGGCTGCCGTCGATGTAGGGGCCGAGCTGTCCTTCGACGGCGACGGCGGCCGACCACTGCGACAGCTGCACCGAGCGCAGGCCGTCGACGTCGACGACGATGGCGGTCTTGCCCCCCTGTCCGGCCAGCCGCGGAACCGCGACGGCTTCGGCGCGCACGACGACGAGACCGAGGCCCCACGAAGCATCGAGGCCGACGCTGGTGGTGCGCTCGTGGGTCAGGGCGCTGTGGCCGCCGAGGCAATCGAGGCCTTTGTCGCCGCCACACGGCGGTGGCGCTGCGGGGACGACGACGATGCCGCGCAGGGCCAGGGCTTCGGCGGCCAGGGCCCGGCGGACGTCGGGCGAGAGGTTCAAGGTCGGCGTCTCGTCGAACTGCCAGGCGACGCTGGCGGTGACGTCGATCTCGCCGACGCGGCGCCAGGCGCGGGCGGCCAGGGTCGGCTGGGCCAGCTGCGCCGTCGGCCGGATCGCGGCGGTGTCGTCGTCGGCGAGCAGGCCAAAGGCCCGCGAGGGGGCGCGCACGAGGGCGGTCTGGTAGCGGCCCATGCGCAGCCCGCCCTGGTTCGAGGCCGCCAGCGATCCCTCCGACGGGTCGTAGGAGACAAAGGCCACGCCTTCGAGGCCGACGATGTCGAGGGCGCCTTTGGCCTGGGCACCCATCTGGGGCTGCTTCTGGCGGGCGGGATCGGGGAAGGGTGGTCCGCGGCGCAGATCGGGCGGGTGCAGGCGATCGCCGAAGCCGGTGCCGAGGGTGCGCCCCCACGGGACCACGATGCGCCCCAGGTTCACGGTGGCCCGGTCGACGGTGACCTTGGCGTAGAGCTCGTAGACGTCGGCAAAGGCCGTCAGCCTGCCTGCGGGGGTGCCGTCAAAGGCCACGCGGCCAAAGGCGGTGCCGTAGAAGCCGAGGTTCGGCGCCGGCAACAACCAGCTCTCGACCCACGTCGAGCCGAGCAGGCGCCAGGTGCCGTCTTCGACGGGCACGGCCTGGGCGGCGGCGAACACGTCGGTGTCAAAGGCGATGTGCCAGGACTCCCACACGCGGCCGAGGGGCCCCGAGGCCCGCTGCGCGGTGGGCAGGGGCGCGTCGTTGTCGTCGACAATGATGATGGTGTCGTCGTCGTCGGCTTCGGCGTCGTCGTCGCTCGGGGGGTTGCCGGCGTTGTTGAAGATGACGGCGCCGCTTTCGTCGGTGGCGGCTTCGTCGTCGACGATGACCAGGTCGTCGTCGTCTTTGTCGGCGCGGGCGGCGGGGGCGAATGAGAGACTGGCAGTGAGCAAAAAGCAGAACGCGAGCCAGAACGCGAGAACGCCCCGACCGGTCACCTGCGAGAGGGCCAGCGGGGGCGTTTTCGTCGTCGTCATGCCGTTTGTCATGCCGTGCGAGGGCGGCCCGCGGTGAGCGGGCCTGGCCTCAGACGCCGGCGTTCTGCAGGAGGCGCTTCTCTCGCTTGCGAGCGCGGGCCTCGGCAGCACGGGCTTTGAGCTTCGCCTTGACCGAGGGCTTCAAGTAGTGCTCGCGCTTGCGGACTTCCTTCAGGATGCCTGCTTGCTCAACCTTGCGCTTGAAGCGCTTGATCGCGCGGTCCACGGTCTCGCCATCGCGAACGGTCACCTTCGTCACAGAAGCTCTCCTTTGACGCCGCCGTCAGGCGGGATCACTCACACAGGTGGTCGGGGTACCGAGACCTTCTCGCTCTGTCAACGATGACTCCGCCGCGATCGTCGTCTTTTTCGGCGCAGGCGTCGGCCGCGTCGTCGCCCTCGTCGTCGCCCTCGTCGTCGGCCGCGTCGTCGGCCGCGCTTCGCTCGGCCTCTCGTTGATCCACCGCAACGCCGCCGAATGGCCAGGCAGAAATCGCGGAGGCTCGGCGGGCGACCGCTGAGCCCTGGCCGCGCGCGACACATTCCGGACGCTTGTTTGAGGACCCCCGGGGCGCCGTGCTACCTCAGCCCCCATGCTCCGTGTCGTCGTCGTCGCTTCGCTTCTGGCGTCCGTTCTCGCGGGCAGCGGGGCCGCGCGTGGCGACGACGCCTCGGCTGTGGCTCCCGGGGCCGATGAGGCGCCGGCGGCCTCCGAGGGCTTCAACCGCCTCGTCGACGCCGTGCAGAACGGCTCGAGCTTCAAGGTGCGGGCGACCGCCGCCGTGGCCCTCGGCCGCATCGGCGACGTGCGCGCGATCCCGGTGTTGGCGCGCGTCGTCAAAGAAGACGACTCCTACGCCGTGCGCGCCGCGGCCGCCGCCGGCCTCGGTCGGCTCAACGACGCCGGTGCGATCGGGCCGCTGCTCGAGGCCCTGCACGACGGCGACGAGTACGTGCGCAACGAAGCCAGCGACGCCCTCGATCACTTCCACACCGCGGCCTTTTTGTTCGCCTTTCGCGAGTCGCTGCGCTCTGAAGATCCGGTGTTGCGCCTGGCCGCGGTGCGGGCCTACGGCGACGTCATGCGCGAGCCGTCGGCGTCGGCCGGCATCTCGGCCTTTGTCATCAACGCCCTCGGCGACGACGACGACGGCATCGCCCAGGCCGCCGAGGTCGCCGTCTCGGCCATCGCCCACGAACGGGCTGTGCCGCTGCTCATCGACGGCCTCGTCAACGGCGGGTCGGCGGTGCGCGGCGCCTGCGCCCGCTTGATCGAGAAGCGCGCCGATCCCCGGGCCGTCGAGCCCTTGATCGCCGTCATTGTCGACACCGACGAACCCGAAGACGTGCGCCGCCCGGCCCGCGCCGCGCTCAAGCGCCACCTCGAATACGTCGACGTCGGCCGCTTCTCCGTCGACGCCGGCGACGCCAGCAAGGGCGAAGAGGGCAAGACCGACCGCCTCACCGCCCTGCGCGTGCTCGCCGCCCTCGGCGACCAGAAAGCCCAGGGGCTCGTCGAGAGCTCGCTGCGCGACAGCGATCCCGGCGTGCGCATCGCCGGCGCCCGCGCCGCCGTCGACCTCGGCGGACCCAAAGCCCGCCAGGCCCTCGAGCAGGCCACCAGCAAAGAGACCGATCCGCGCCAGAAGCGGCAGCTCGAGCTGCTGTTGAAGTCGATGGCCCGCTGAGCCCGTGCGCCTGATGACCTGACGGGCGCTTGCTTGCGCCGCTGTGGAGGCGGGCTCAGGCGCCGTCTGTCGCCGGCACGGTCGCCGGCACGGTCGCCTGCACGGCCGCCAACAGCACCGCGAGATCGTCGTCGCCGATGACCAGCGGCGGCATCAAGTAGACGACGTCGCACGACGACAGCCGCAGCGGCCGCACAAAG
>JBKJNL010000300.1:0-2564 GCA_046593615.1 Myxococcota bacterium
GCCGCTGTCCTCGACCTCGATGACGATGTGGTCGCCGGCGGCCAGCAGCGGCGTCGCTGCTTCAACGACCATCCGGCGCGTGCGGACCACGATGCGTCCTTCGCCGGCGATGGCGTCGCGGGCGTTCATCACCAGGTTCATGACGATCTGCTCAATCTGCGACACGTCGCCGACGACGATGTCGGGGCAGGCGCTGGCGTCGAGATCGACGGTCAAGCGGCGCTCAAAGGTGCGCCGCGCCAACGTCACCACCGACGTGACGACGTCGCCGACGGACATCGGCTGCGCCAGGTGCTTGCCGCGCCGCGCGAAGCCCAGCAGCGCGCGCGTCAGGGTGGCGGCTTTGTCGCTGACCTCATCGAGGGTGGCGACGAGCTCGAGGCGGTCAGCGTCTTGTTCGCCGATGCTCAGCTGGCCGGCGATGAGCTTCACCACCGCGAGCAGGTTGTTGAAGTCGTGGGCGACGCCACCGGCGAGGCTGCCGATCGATTCGAGCCGCTGGATGGCCTGCAGCTGGCGTTCGCCGTCGGCGCGGCGCTGCTCGGCCTCGACCTCGTTGGTGATGTCGGTAAAGGCCTCGACGACGTAGGCGAGGGAGCCGTCGTCGTCGAACAGCGGCGAGGCGATCACCCGCAGGTAGCAGCGCGTGCCGTCGTGGCGGTGGATGACGATGTCGTCGACGACCTCACGCTGCCGCGAGCGCAGCACCCGTTCGAAGGGCATGGCCGCCTCGGGGTACTTCTCGCCGGTCGGCAGGTGCACGCCGTAGGGGCCGACGTAGTTGCCGCGGCTGGCATCGTCGGGCGGCGTGATGCCGAGGATGAGCTTGAACTCGTCGTTGACGTAGACGGTCTCGCCGCCGCGTGCGCGCCCCACCCAGACGGCCACCGGCAAGACATCGGCAAAGGAAGCGATGGCTCGCAGCTGTTGTTCATCGCGCGTCACAAAATGATCCCCCTCGTCGTCGCTGTCGTTGTCCGACGACGCTGTCGTTGTCGTCACTTCGGCGCCGTCGGCGTTGCCGGCGTTGCCGGCGCAGCGATTAACACCAGTCTGGAATCGTCGGGGAATCCAGGCACCACCTGTCCGAAACGGCCACAGCACGGTGCGATGCCGTGCGATGCGATGCGGTGCGGACGGGTGAGGGGTGAGCGGCCGTGATCCGGCACCCAGGCTGGTTCGTACATTCGGCAATGAGCACCCGCCGCGGCTTCCTGAAGGGCACGGGCCTCGTCGCTGGCGGCCTGGCCGCCGCGCCGCTGGTCGGCGTGCCCGCGTGCAAGAGCGTCCCGGTCATCGACGCGCCTTTTCCCGAGCGCGACCGCGTGGTGCTGGGCCTGCACCCGTCGTCGTCGTTGCCGTCGCCGGAAGACGCCATCCACCGCACCCTCGAAGACGTCGACATGAGCTGGCTCGGCGCCGGCGACAGCGTCTTCGTCAAGCTGGCCTGCAACTCCGGCAACACGCACCCGGCGGTGACGTCGCCGGTGGCGGTGCGGGCCATGTGCAAGGCCCTCTTCGACCGCGGCGCCGGCCGCGTCGTCGTCGGCGACCAGAGCGGCGTGATGCAAGTGCGCAACGCGCGGTCGGGAAAGAAGTCGTCGACGAAGATCCTCATGGAAGGCAACGGGCTGCTCGCCGCCATCGAAGACGCCGGCGCCGAACCCCACTTCTTTGACGACGGCGACTTCGACGATGGCTACGTCGAGGCCACCATGCCCGTCACGGCGAACGGGGGCACGCCGTGGAAGCGACCGGCGTTCATCGCCCGCATCGCCACCGAGGTCGACCACATCGTCTATCTGCCGCGGCTCTCGTCGCACCTGCTGACGGGCTACACGCACGGCCACAAGCTCGCGGTCGGCTGGCTGCGCGACGACTCCCGCCACGACATGCACCACGACGCCGGCGACATCTACGAGAAGTACACGGACGTGAATTACTGCGACGAGATCCGGTCGCGCTTCCGCCTGGTGCTGACCTACGCCGAAGAGATCCTGCTCGACGGCGGGCCCGACGGCGGCCACATCGCCACCGCCGACCCACGGGTGGTGCTGGCGTCGACGCACCTGGCGAACCACGACGCCGTCTCCGTCGCGCTCTTGACCTGGGCCCAGAAGAACCTGGGCACCGTGCGCAACAGCGGCGGCATCCCGTGGGGTCCGTGGGCCTCGCTCTCGAACACCGCGTTCCTCGGCATCGTCGGCCCGCAAACCGGCATCCCGTGGGAGTCCGGGGCCGGCGGCTTGCCCGCGACCTACTTCGCCCACGACTACGGCGACGGCATCCACAGCGATCGCGCTTTGCTGCGCGCCTACGACATCCTCGGCGGTGTGCCGAGCGCCATCGACGTCGCGCTCGTCGGCGAACCGCCCGTCGACTCGCTGCGCGCCCACCTGAAAGACAAGGTGCCGACGACGTTGGTCTGAGTGCTTGCTGAATGGCGAGACCAGCGCAGCGCGATCCCGGCGCGAGCCCGGCGCGATCCCGGCGGTCAACGACGTTGCGCCGCCTGCGCCGGAGCCCGCCAGTCGCCAAGGTGGTCCCCATGAAAGCCGATCACG
>JBKJNL010000902.1:0-14262 GCA_046593615.1 Myxococcota bacterium
GTCAACATCTCGGTGGGATCGGTGTCGAGCGTGATGGCCCGCTCGATGACATTGCGCAGCTCGCGCACGTTGCCCGGGAACGGGTGGGCCATCAGCTTCTCGACGACGGTCGGCGAGAAGCGGGCCAGCAGCCGCTCGCCGCCACCCGGCACCAGGCGGTGGGCGCGGGCAAAGGCCGTGGCCAGCAGCGGGATGTCTTCTTTGCGCTCGCGCAGCGAGGGCAGCGGCAGCGTGAAGACCGCGAGGCGGAAGTAGAGGTCTTCGCGGAAGCGCTTCTCTTGCACCTCGCGCCAGAGGTCGAAGCGCGAGGCGGCGATGATGCGCACGTCGAGCTTGATGGGCGTGTTGCCGCCGACGCGGCGCACCTCGCGCTCTTCGAGCACGCGCAGCAACCGGGGCTGCAGATCGAGGCGCAGGTCGACGAGCTCGTCGATGAACAGCGTGCCGCCCTGGGCCCGCTCGAGGGCGCCCTGGCGCAGGCGGTCGGCGCCGGTGAACGCGCCCTTCTCGTGGCCGAACAGCTCGCTCTCGATGAGGTTCTCGGCAATGGCGCCGCAGTCGACGGTGATGAACGGACCGCGCTTTCTCGTCGACGATTCATGGATGGCCTGGGCCACCGCGCTCTTGCCGGTGCCGGTCTCGCCAAAGATGACGACGGTGGCTTCGGTCTTGGCCACGCGGGCCAGCAGCGTGAAGATCTGCCGCATGCGCACCGAGCGGCCGACGAGGGAGCCGAAGCGCTCCGTCGACGCCGGCTCGATGTCGAGGGGCTTGAACACCGGCTCGAAGCGCAGCTGGGCCTGGCCGGCACGCAGCACGGTGCCCGGCCGCAGCCAGGCCTCTTTGATGCGGAACTGGTCGATCCAGGTGCCGTTGGTGCTGCCGAGGTCGCGGATGACAAAGGCGCCCTGGTTCGTGACGCTGTCGCCCTCGATGACGAAGTGCGTGCGCGACACGGTCGGCTCGGTGAGCACCAGGTCGCACTCGTCGCCCTTGCCGACGACGAACGGTGACTTGACGACGTCGACGACGCGGCCGGTTTCGGGACCTGACATCACCACCAGCTGGCAGCGCCGCTCGGTGAAGCCGACGTCGGCCGTCGACGACATCAGGTCGGAGTGGACCTGCGTCGTCGGCATCGCTGAAAAAGTCGGACCCGCCACCGCGTCAACCTAGCCAAAGGAGTCGACAACGTCGACGTGGCTTTCGACCGGCGGCTGTGGCTGCGGACGCTGCTCGTTACGGTGGCCGGATGGATCCCAAAGACATCGTGCCCTTCGAGCCGCTGCGCATGTTCCTTGGCGAAGGCTCGCCCTGGTTCATGCTCGAGATCGTCGTGCGCTGCGTGCTGCTCTACGGGTGGCTGCTGTTGTGCCTGCGCCTCGTCGGGCGACGGGCGCTCGCGCAACTGTCGGTGCTCGAGTTCGGCATCGTCATCGCCCTCGGCTCGGCCGGCGGCGACGGCGTCCTCTACGCCGATGTGCCGGTGCTGCACGCAATGGTCGTCATCCTCGTCGTGGTCATCCTGCAAAACGGGCTGACCCGCCTCGTCAACCACAGCGAGCGCGTCGAGACCTTTGTCGAGGGGCGTCCGGTGCCGCTCGTCGAAGACGGCGTCGTCAACCTCGAGGGTCTGAGCAAGGTCAGCTCATCGACCGAGGAGCTCTTCGAGATCTTGCGCTTGCGCGGCGTCGTCCACCTCGGCGAGGTGCGCTACGCGTTCATGGAGCAGGGCGGCAGCCTGAGCGTGTTCAAGCGCAAGCAGCCGCTGTTCGGCCTGCCCATCGTACCGCCCTTCGATCTGCGCGAGCCCGACCACGTCGACCACGCCGCCGCCGACGACGCGCCGCTGGCCTGCACCACCTGCGGCGTCACCCGCGCCAAAGCCGGCGCTGCGCCCGACGAGCGCAGCTGCTCACACCCGCGCTGGACCCACGCCACCAACGACGACGACATCGAGGGCATCTCGACGCTCAAGCGGAACGGATGACGCGCTCGACCTCGCCCGACGTCGCCGGCTGCTCGTGCAGGGCAAAGAACACGTCGGCGATGGCCGCGGGGTCGAGGGCGCCGGCGCCGGGCTTCACCAGGCCGTCGACGGTGACGGTGGCGACGCGGATGCCGTGCTCTTTGAGATCTTTGTGCAACGAGATCGCGAGGTTCTTGATGCCAGCCTTGCCCACCGCCAACGACGCCATCGCCGGCCAGGGGTCGAGGGCCAGGCCGCCGCCGGTGAACAGCAGCGTGCCGGCCCGCAGGGCCTTCATGACCGGCACCACCTGTTGGGCGCAGACGAGCGCTCCGCCGACGTTGACGCGGAATTCGCGCACCAGCTGCTCGACGCCGATGTCGAAGGGTGAGCCACGCTTCAAGACGGCGGCGTTGTAGACGAGCACGTCGACGGGCCCGAGCTCGTTGTGGGCTTTCATCAGCGCATCGACGAGCGAGGGCGCGTGCTCGGCGTCGGCGGGAAACGCCTGGGCCGTGATGCCGGCGTCAGCGAGGCCCCCGACGAAGCCGTCGAGGGACTCTTTGCGGCGCGCGACCAGCCCGATGGCGTAGCCCGCGCGGCCGAAGCGGCGGGCCACGGCCTGGCCGATGCCCGGGCCGGCGCCAACGACGACGCAGACACCTTTTCGCGCAGCGCCGTTGACAGGGTTTGTCATGTGAACCCCTCGGTTACTTCAGAGCCACAACATAGCACAGCCACGCGGGATCGGCCTTGCCGCGGGCGGACCGGCGGTAGTTTCCCGACGGGTTGCCCTCTTTGTCTTCGGTTTCCCAATACACATGTCGTTCGGAGAAGCCAGCCTCTTCAAGAATCTCCAGAAGCTCGGGCAGGGTCCACAACCGCCAGTCATAGGTGAACGCTTTTTCGAGGGCCGAGCCGTCGGGAAAGCGGAAGTGGATGTGGAACAGCGCGTTGGCCGTGACCGGCTCGAAGCTCACCTGGTGCCACACGTAGCGAAACGGCGGGTTGTCGCGTTTGTCGACGGCGGTGGGGCGGGCCACCTGGCGTCCTTCGACGACCTCGTCGGCGTACATGGCCGCGCCACCCATCATGTCAAAGACGAACAAGCCGTCGTCGGGCAGCGAACGGCGCACCTGCTGGAAGTACTTCAAGACCTCTGCGCGCTTCTTGAAGATGAAGAACGAATAGTTCTGGGCGGCGATGACCTCGGCCTTTGTCGTCGTCGTCATCACGTCTTGCTTGAGCAGCGAGACGCGGTCTTGCTCGTCGGGACCGAGCTTCGAGAGGTAGTGCTTTCGGCCGTAGGCGAGCGGCTCGGGGTCGAGGTCGACGCCGACGGCGGTGCGGCCGGCGTCGCTCTTGACCCACTCACAGCACACGGCGAACCCGGCGCAGAAGTCTTCGCGCAGCGACATGGGCTCGCGTCCGTAGGCGTCTTTGTAGAAGCGCCGGAAGATCGAGACCTCGTGCTCGGGGTCTTGCACGCTCAAGCGGTACAGCGCGTAGCGGTCGGCGCCGTCGGCCATCGCCGCTTTCTTTGTCTTCTTTGCCGGCGCCTTGGTCGTGCTCTTGGGGCTGCTCTTCATATTGGCGCGGGGCTTCGTCGAAAACGCTGCCCCCGACAAGCGGGCGCGGACCGTCAGCGTCGATCAGCGGGCATCGAGGCTCGAGCAACAGGTCAGAGCGCGACGACCTCGACGACGGCGCCGGGCTCGATGCGCTCGGCGTCGGCGGCGAAGCAGCACAGGGCGTTGGCGGCGGCGAGGCCCGAGATCTGTCCCGAGCCCTGGCGCTCGAGCGTCGTCACCGTCGGGCCGCCGGGGCCGTGGTCGACGACGGCGCGGGCGAAAAACGCCAGGCCCTTCTTCTTCACGAACGCGCGCTCGTCGCGCAGCACCGCGGTCGTCGTCGTCGGCAGCACGTCGCGGTGGCCCTGCAGGGCGCGCAACAGCGGCACCCCGAACAAGGCAAAGGTGACCTGCGCGCTCACCGGGTTGCCGGGCAGCCCGAGCACGATGATCGGGCGCCCCCGTCGAGGAAGCGTGCCGACTGCCAATGGCTTGCCGGGGCGCATGGCGATCTTCCACAGGTGCAGCGTGGCCCCGAGCTGCTCGAGGGCCGGGCGCACGAAGTCGTGAGAACCCATCGACACCCCGCCGATGGTCACCAGCACATCGACGTCGTCGACGTCCATCTTGGCGACGTGCGCGGCCAGGCTGTCGCCGGCGATGCCGAGCAGGCGCACCCGCGCGCCGTGGCGCTGGGCGGTCATGGCCACGGCCCAGGCGTTGGAGTTGACGATGATGTCGTCACCCACGCCCTCTTGAAAGGCGCCCTCGCCGATCTCGCGCAGCTCGTCGCCCGAGGCCAGCACACCGACCGTGGGGCGCCGGAAGACGTCGACGTTCACGTGGCCGGCCGACAGCAGCAGGTTCAAGCGGGCCGGCGTGACGACGTCGCCGACGGCTCCGACGACGCCGCCGACCACCACGTCTTCGCCGCGGCGCCGCAGGTGCTCGCCGGGCTTCGGCGCGTGCTTGACGACGACGATGCCGGCTTTGACCTGCGACTCGTCGCACAGCTCACGCATGACGACGGCGTCGATGCCGGGGGAGAGGGGAGCGCCGGTGGTGATGGCCACGCAGGTCCCGGCCGTGAGGCCCTCGCTTGCGCCATGACCGGCGAGCGAGGTCCCGACGATGCGCAACTGTGTCCCCTGTGCGCCAGAGCCGCCGTCTCCGGGGACGCGGATGTCGGCGGCGCGGACGCCGTAGCCATCCATGGCGCTGTTGTCGAAGGGCGGCAGGGCCCGCAGCGACGTCGTCAACGACGACAGCACGCGCGCGACCGGGTCGAGGGCGATGGAGGTCAGGGGCACGCGCTCGCTGCCGAGCGGCGGGCAGAGGGCCAGCAAGCGTGCGCGGGCATCGTCGACGCTGCTGAGGCCGTCGCCGGGCCCAAGCGCCCCTGGAGCGGCAGACACGGGGGTCGTCGTCACGGAGCCCTCTTTCTCTGGTGGCCGGGGCCGAGGATCGACGGCAGGCGGGCCTGGTAGATGAAGCTGTCGAACGAGGGGATGTGCGGCGGCACGTGGCAGCCCCGGCAGGTGGCTTCGTCGACGACGCGCTTGATCTTGGTCTTGTCGCCGCCGCCCTGCACGTGCAGCGAGCCGGCGCCGTGGCAGCTCTCGCACTGCACGCCGGTGAGCTGTCTCTCGACGAGCACGGTGGTGGTGCAGGCCCCGCCTTGTTGGGCGAAGCCGGCGGAGTGGCAGCCCACGCAGCTGCGGTCTTTGTCGCGGCCGGCGTCGACCAGGGTCTGCCAGGCCTTGCTGTGGCCGGCGGGGTGGACGCTCTTGCTGCCGTCTTTGGCTGTCTGCTCGACGTCGACGAGGGCCTTGCGCCAGGTCTCTTCGGCCTCGGCGTGGCAGCCGGCGCAGGTGGCCATGCCGACAAAGGTGGCCACACCCGGCGGGGGCTCGGGGCAGGTCACGTTCTGCTCGCACCGCGAAACCAGCTCGGGAATTTTCCGCTCGTAGAACGCCAGGTCACCCGCCGCCTGCTGCTCTTCGGCCATGCCGCGCTTGAGCGGCAGGGCGTTGACGACGACGTGGGGGCCTTTGATGGCGGTGGCTTCGACGGCGTCGAGGGCCTGGCGCTCTTTGGCAAAGGCATCGCGGCGTTGCTGCTGGAACGCGCGCTGCGCGCTCTGCTCCACCGACAATGCGCCAGACGGAGACCCCGACGGAGCGAGCGACACCAGCAGCTTGTCGAGCTCGCTGATCCGCACATCGAGCAGCTTCTTGCGGGCTTCGGCAGTGGCCTTGCGGTCGTCGAGGGCGAGTGGCGTGCCGGGAATCCGCGCATCGAGGTGCAGCTCGACGAGGCCGGCGTACTGCGCCTGCCAGCCGGCGGAGACGACGATGGCGTGGCCGGCGCGCTGCGGGGCCAGCGGGGCTTCGGGGGCGCGGCCGACGACGACGACGTCGACGCCTTTCCAGCCTCGGGCCCGGGTCAGGGCCTCCTTGTGGCCCATCTGGGCCAACACGATCACAGCGTCGGCCGGCGGTGCCTTTTGCAAGCCGGCGTTGACGACGGCGTCGCTGTCGTCGGCAGCGACGCCGATGAGCGTGAGCTGTTTGCCGCCGCGCTCGACCACCAGATGCTGGCCGTGCTCCAGCGAGACCAGCTTGTGCTTCTGCAACAGCGCGTCGCGAAAGGCGGCGCCGCGGACGTCGTCGAGGGGCCCCCGCGTCGTGGCGACGACGCCGGCGCGGGCATAGGTCGACACCAGCAGCGCGGTGCGGGCCTCGGCCTGGCAGCGGTCGACGGGGGCGTTGTCGGTGGCTTTCTCGAACAGCAGATCGCCGGCGTCGACGACGACGACGCGGTCGCCATAGGCCCGGCGGGCGTCGTCGAGCACGGCTTTGAAACGGGCGATGCCGCCGAGGGGGTCGCCGGAGCAGCCGCAGGGCTCGACATAGCCCTGCACCGAAGCCGTGTAGACGAGCAGGATCCCCGACGACGACGGCGCAAACACCGGGCTCCGGGCCGGGGTCTTTTGCGGCGCCGCCCCCGTCGTCGTCGTCGCCGTCGTTGTCGCCGTTGGCGTTGTCGGGCCGGTCATCCGGTCGTCAACGGGAGCGGCCGTGGGACCCGCCGGCGCGCAGCCGGAGCCGACAGCAAACAACAGAGACCAGACTGAGAGGAGAGCGGTGCGCACCCGACAGCTATAGTGCAGCCGTGAGCCTCCTCGAAGACGCCGACATCGCTGCCGCTGACGCCCACGCCGGTCAGCTGCGGCGGCACGGCGCGCCCTACATCGACCACCCCCGCGCCGTGGCCCGCCTGGTCGACGACGTCGCCAGCGCCTGCGGCATCGTCATCGACGACGGGGTGCGGGCCGCGGCGCTGCTCCACGACGTCATCGAAGACTCGCCGCGCTGGCCCCGCGAGCGGCTGGCCGAGCGCTTCGGCGCCCCCGTCGGCGACGCGGTCTCGCACCTGACCAAGAGCGGCAAGGGCGAGGGCGCGGTCGTCGCCTACTACCAGCGGCTGCAGAGCGAGGGCGCGTCGACGACGAAGCTCATCAAGGTCTGCGATCGGCTGCACAACCTCAGCGAGCTGCACAAGGCGCCGTCGGTCCAGAAGCTGCTCGAGTACGTCGACGAAACCCGGCGCTTCGTCCGTCCGCTGGCCGTCGCGACCCACCCCGGGCTGGTCGCCGCCGTCGACGACGCCATCGACAACGCGCTGCGCAGCCAGCCCCAGCCGAACACGATGCCGCCGGCCGCGCCGACGACGGGGCTGTACGCGATCGTCCACCCGACCCCCGGTTGGCAGGCCCGCCTGACGGCCATCCTCGACGGGGGCGCCGCGCGCGTGCAGCTGCGCGTGAAGCACGCCGAGAGCGATCGCGCCTGGCTGGCGCTCATCGGCGAAGCCCTCGCCCTGTGCCGCCCGCGCGGCGTGCCGCTGCTCGTCAACGACCGCGCCGATCTCGCCGCCGCGGCCGGCGCCGACGGCGTCCACGTCGGCGACACCGACCTGCCGCCGCACCTGGCCCGCCGCCTCGTCGAGGCGCTGGTGACCGGACGGCGGGCGCTGGTCGGCACTTCGACGCACAGCCTGTCGCAGCTGCGCAGCGTGGATCGCGGGGTCGACGGCGGCGCGGGCAGCGCGGGCAGCGCAGGCGGCACTGTCGGCAACGGGCCCGGCGCCGACCACATCGCGCTCGGCCCCATCTGGGATTCGCCGACCAAAACAGGCCACGCCGACGTCGTCGGCGTCGACGTGCTGCGCCAGGCCTGCGCCTCGACGACGACGCCCATCGTCGCCATCGGTGGCATCACCGATCCGGCCCGCGCTGCCCTGGCCGCCCGCGCCGGCGCCGCCTTTGTCGCTGTGGTGTCGGCCCTTGAGCCCGGCCCTGCGCCCCAAGCGCCGCCCCACTCTGCGGGCGAGATCCACTTGATGGCCCGTCGCCTGTCTCTGTCGTTCACCGCCGCGCGAGCATCCCGATGAAGAAGCGTCCCGTTGTCCTCTTGCCTCCCGACCTCGTCATCAACGACACCCACCGCGGGCCGTTG
This sequence comes from Myxococcota bacterium, assembly GCA_046593615.1. Taxonomy (GTDB): domain Bacteria; phylum Myxococcota; class UBA727; order UBA727; family VGSZ01; genus VGSZ01. The sequence continues at coordinate 8,061 of JBKJNL010000902.1, forward strand.
GCGGTGATGGTCACGCAGCGCCCGTACACGACGCGCATTCTCGACAGCGGCGGCCTGCCGCTCATCATGCCGCCCGTCGACGACGACGGCCTCGATCAGTTGATCGCCCTGGCCGACGCCCTGGTGCTGCCCGGTGGCGGCTTCGACATCGACCCGCGCCGCTACGGAGAAGCCGTCGAGAGCTTTTGCGGCGAGCTCAAGCCCGAGCGCACCGACCTCGAGTGGGGGCTGCTGATGCGCGCCGAGCAGAAGGGCATCCCGATCCTCGGCATCTGCGGCGGCATGCAGCTGATGAACGTCATGCGCGGCGGAACGCTCTACCAAGACATCCCGACGCAGAAGCCGTCGACGACGACGCACACGCAGAAGGGCAGCAAGCGCGAGCCCAGCCACCAGGTCATGGTCGACGCCGGCACGCAGCTGGCGGCCATCGCCGGCGCCGGCCCGCTGCCGGTCAACTCGACGCACCACCAGGCGATAAAGACCCTCGGCCGCAACTTGACGGTCTGCGCCCACGCCGACGACGGCCTCGTCGAAGGCATCGAAGACCGCAGCAAGGCCTTTTACGTCGGCGTGCAGTGGCACCCAGAAGCGATGGACGAAGAGCCCCACCGCCGCATCTATGCGGCCCTGATCGACGCCACCCGCTGACGCCGACCGTTGACGTTGACCGCCGACGCACTGCCTGGACGACAGCGTCGCGCATCGGATCTTTGACCGACGCCCGGCCGCGTCGGGATCGCAGCGGTCGTCGTCGTCGTCGGTCATACTCCCCGCCATGCGCTTCGCCCCCGGTTTTGTCGTCGCTGTCGTCGCCGTCGCTTTTGCCGCGATCTCCGCCGGTTGCCCCGCCAGCGAGGTCGGACCACCCGTCGGTGAGGCCTGCTCGGCCGGCATCGGCTGCGCCGACGGTCTCGTGTGCGCCGACGGATCCTGCGTCGCCGCCTGCACCGACAGCAGCTGCAGCAGCGGCTTCTGCGACGTCGCCTCGGGCTTGTGCGTCGAGTGCGTCGAAGACGTCGACTGCGGCGCCAGCCGCGTGTGCAACAGCTTCACGAACCTCTGCACCGAGCCCGCCGTCGGCTGCACCGGCGACGACGACTGCGACGGCGGCGCGCGCTGCGATGTCCTCAAGGGCAGCTGCGTCGAGTGCCTCGAGTCCGCCGACTGCGGCGCCGGCGAAGGCTGCGACCAGCTGACGCGCACCTGCGAGTCCCAGCAGGGCTGCGTCACCGACGGCGACTGCGCCGGCAGCATCTGCGAGCCCGTCGGCCGCGTCTGCGTCGAGTGCTTCACCGGCGCCCACTGCCCCTCGGGACAGTGCGACACGGTCAGCTTCACCTGCCTGTCGGGCTGCGACGACGACGACGACAGCGAGCCCAACGAAGGCGAAAACGCCGCGCCGCTGGCCGCGGGCGGCGAGCACGCCGGCGCCATCTGCCCCGACGACGTCGACGAATTCGTCTTTGACGCAGATGCCGGCAGCGACATCAACGCCGCCGTCACCATCGAGGGCGGCCGCCTCAGCGCCGAGCTGCGCAACGACGCCGGCACCGTCATCGCCACGGGCACGACGGGCGTCTCGGCCACCGGCGTGGCCGCGGGCCGTTACCGCCTCGTCATCCGCGGCCTCGATGCCGCCGTTGAAGCCGACTACCTCGTGCGCCTGACGGTGACCGCCGGGGCCGGCGCGTGCGAAGAGCTCGACAGCGAAGACAACGACACCGCCGCCACCGCCAGCGCCATCGCCACCGACGGCGTGCTGCGCAGCGGCTCCATCTGCGGCGACGACGTCGACGTCTGGAGCTTCTCGGTCAGCGCCGGCGACGACGTCACCGTCAGCGTGGTCCCCGGCGACGGCGACGGCGTCATCGCCCTCGAGGTGCTGCAGGGCGACACCGTGCTGGCCTCGGGGCTCGCCGGCACCGACGCCGTCGTCGTCGACGCGCCGGCCGGCCAGCTGCTGGTGCGCGTGCAGGCCCGCGGCGGCGACGTCGGCTACTCGTTGCGCGTGACCACGAGCGCGGCGCCGCCGGTGTGCGTGCAGCGCGACGCCGAGCCCAACGACACCGCCGAGCAGGCCCGGCCGCTCACCGAGGCCACGCAGAACGGACAGATCTGCGCCGCCGACGTCGACCAGTGGCGCTTCACCACCAACGCCCTTGACGACGTCACCGTGACCCTCACCGGCAGCAACGTGCGAGGCCGCTTGTTCAACGCCGGCGGCGCGGTCATCGCCGAGGGCACCGGCACCTTCACCGCCACCGACGTCGACGCCGGCGTGCACCGGATTGAAGTCAAGGGCACGTCGCAGATTACCGAGGCCGCCTACTCGTTCACCCTCACCGTCACGGCCGAGCCCGCGGCCGACCCGTGCGCCGAGGGCGGCATCGAGCCCGACAGCCGCACGGCGCCGCGCGCGTTGTCCACCGACGGCAGCCCCGCCAGCGGCCGCGTCTGCGACGGCGACAGCGACTTCTTTCGCTTCACCGTCCCCGCCGGCGCCGCGCGGCTGGTGGCGGTCAGCACCAAGTTCGTCGACGCCGACGGCGACATCGACGTCCGCCTGCTCGACGCCACCGGCGCGCTGGTGGTGTCGTCGACCGGCATCTCCGACGAAGAGTTGATCTTCCGCAGCCTCGCGGCCGGCGACTACGTCGTCGAGGTCTTTGGCTTCCAGACCGCCGAGAACACCTACACGACGTCGGCGTCGATCGTGACCTGCACCGAAGACGACTTCGAGCCCAACAACGCCGCGGCCAAGGGCGTGCCCACCGCCGGGCGCGCGCTGAGCGCCACGCGCTGTCCCCAGGACGACGACTTCTTTGCCATCCGCCTCGAGAGCGGCGACGCCCTCGACGCCCGCCTCAGTGGCGCCGGCCTGACCCTGTCGCTGGTGTCGACGACCGGCGCTGTGCTGCAGGCCGACGTCGCCGATGGCGCCGACCGCCGCTTGCAGGCCACCGCGCTGCCCGCCGGCCGCTACGCGCTGCGCGTGACCGGCAACGGCACGGCGGGGGTCGCCTACACGCTGACGCCCACCATCACGCCGACGCCGGCCCGCTGCGTCGATGACGGCGCCGAGCCCAACAACTCCAGCGACGTCGCCTTTGGCCTCGACGGCGGCGCCCTCGCCGACGGCAGCTACGAGCTCTCGACGCTCAACATGTGCGACGGCAGCAGCGACTTCTTTGCCGTCGACGTCGCCGGCAACAAGAGCGTGCGGGTGTTCCTCGACCACGCCACCAGCGCCGACCTCGACGTCGAGGTGCTCGAGCAGCGCGGCACCACCGGCCTGTACCGCTCGCTGGCCAAGGGCATCTCGTTGGCCGGCTTCCTCGACGAGGTCGGCGGCGTGGTCAACGCCGGCACCCGGCTGATCATCCGTGTCGCCGAGTTCAGCGCGCTGCCGGCGGTGGGCCTGCCCTACACCCTCGGCCTCGAGGTCGGCGACCCGCCCAACGCGCCCTGCGTCGACGACAAATTCGACACCTTTACCTCGACCGACGACCGCGCCGGCGCGCGCATCACGCGCCGACACACCAACGACGACGACGTCGACCCCGTCGGCACCGACGACATCGTGGTCGCGCCCAACGACCTGTCACCGCCCGAGACGCTCTCGCAGCTGCGCATCTGCCCGGCCAACAGCGACTTCTACAAGGTGCAGGTGGCGGCCAACCAGAAGCTCAACGTCGACGTCACCTACGTCCACAGCGACGACCGCGACATCGACATCCGCGTCTTTGAGCAGGGCGTGACCGCACCGCTGGCGTGCCCGTCGTTGGCCTGTGACGGCGTCGACGGCAGCGAGCACTTCGACGTCACCCCGACGACCGCCAAGACCTACTTCATCGAGGTCCTCGGCTTCCAGAGCAGCGAGAACCGCTACGACCTGCGCGTCAGCAACTGAAGCGTCAGCCCTGACGGTCATGCCAGAGGGCGTCGGCGCAGCAACAGCAGCAGCGCGAGGATGGCCGCCGGTGAAGCGGCCTGCGCTCCCGACGAGCAGCCGCCGCCTTCGGTGCCCGGGCTGTCGCCGTCGCCGAGCACGAGGTCAGCGCACTGGTGGTAGGTGTTGTCGTCGGCGGCCGCACCGGTGGTCATCACCTGGATGAGCTGCAGGGTGCAGTTGGTGCACTCGATGCTGGGCAGCGTGACCAACGTCTCGCGCACCTTGCCGCCTTCGTTCGCGGGGTCGTCTTCGCTGAACAGCACGTTTTCGTCGAAGTCGTCGCGGTCGCCGCCGTCGTCGTCAAAGGCGACGCGGAAGCTGCCGACGTGGTCGATGGTCTCGGTCCATTTGACGTTGATGGTCTGACCGGGCTCGAAGCGCGTGAAGCGATCGGAGCGGGCGTCGAGACCGCCGCCCTTGCCGCACACCGCGCCCTTCTGGTCTTCGTAGCGGCGTTGCGGCTCGTCGAGGTTGATGTGGGCGCGGGCGCCATTGGCCAAGAGAGCAGAGCCGGCCAACAGCGAGGAGCAGAGCAGGGTGCGGCGCATGGACGGGACGATAGCGCGCGTGGCAAAACCTCGTTCGATGGCCCGACCCTTCCAACACAGCACCTCGAGCCCCATCGTCTTTGGCGCCGGCGTGTCGTCGACGATCGCCGACAAGACCTTCTTGAAGAAGCACGCACGCATCGCGGTCATCACCGACGCCGGCGTGGTGCGGGCCGGCCTGCTCGACGCCATCGTCAAGCCCTTCGGCGCCCGCATCGCCTTTGTCGACGACGCCGTCGTCCAAGACGCCGACTGCGCCCACGTCGACGCCACCGCTGCCCGCGCCCGCGAGATGAACGTCGACGCCGTGCTCGCCATCGGCGGCGGCAGCGTGATGGACTCGGCCAAAGGCATCTGCATGGCGCTGGCAAAGGGCGCGTCGGTGACGACGTTCGAAGGCATCGGCACCGTGCGCATGAAGACCGTGCCGCTGGTGTGCGTGCCGACGACGGCGGGGACGGGCGCTGAGGCCACGCAGTTCGCGGTCCTGAAAGATCGGGTCATCAAGAAGAAGCGCATCTACGCCGACACCAACCTGGTGCCGACCCTGGCGGTGCTCGATCCGGCGCTCGCCGTCGGCCTGCCGCCGTCGGTCACCTGCGCCACCGCCGTCGACGCCTTGACCCACGCCGTCGAAGCCCTCGGCAGCAAGATGCGGAACCCGGTGGGCACCGCGCTGGCCCTCGAGGCCGTGCGCCTGCTGATCGTCGAGCGGGCCCTGCAGCGCTCCCTCGACAACCCTGCCGACCTCGACGCCCGCGGCGATTGCATGATTGCCGCCAACCTCGCCGGCCAGGCGGTGACGACGTCGATGCTCGGCGCCTGCCACGCCCTGGCCCACGTCGTTGGCGCCCGCTGCGGCGTACCCCACGGCGTGGCCAACGGTTTGTTTCTCGTTGACGTCATGAAGGCGAACGCTGTCAAAGCGCGCGAGCCCTACCTGCGCCTGGCCCGGGCCCTCGACGTGCAAGCCGCCGGCGACGACGTCGACGCACTCATCGCCGTGATCGACGGCTTCATCCACGACACCGCCGGCCTGCCGCGCCACCTGCGGGATGTGGCCCCCGGATTGGCCGAAGACGAGCTGCCGCTGCTGGCCAAAGAGGCCCTCGCCGATCCCGACCTGCCGACGAACCCGGCCTCGCTCGACGAAGCGGCGCTGCTCACCATCCTGCGCGAACGCTGGTAGGACGAACCACCATGACCAAGACGCCCACGTCGACGAATGATGAGCAATTCACGTGGGTCGAGGTCGAGGTCCAGAAGGGGCCGCAGGTCAGCGTGTACCGCGGCCGGCTCGAGACCGCGGTGCTCGACGCCTGGTGCTCGGGCGAGCTCACGCGCGGCGCCATGAAGCTGCACGACACCTACTGGTCCTACGACGACGGCGACGGCAACGAAGGCTGGGTCGTCGTCGGCGCCACGCCCGGTCCCTACGGCTCGGGGGCGGGCTACACGCTGCTGCGCACCGACTGCGTGCTGGTGGTCATTCCGCTCGTCGACGGCAGCGATCGCGAAGTCCACAAGCTGCGCCCGCGCAACGCCGGCCCCGACGCCTGACGGGGCCCACCGGTCTCGGTCTCGAAATCAACTCATGAGTCGAATGCGGTCGCACCGTCAGCTCTTCGGCAGGCGCGCTGCGAGCTGCTTGAGCCGCCGCACCGGCAGGGCATCGATCGACCCGCCGCCGCGCGACGAC
>JBKJNL010000907.1:0-10941 GCA_046593615.1 Myxococcota bacterium
ATGCCCGTCTTTGAATTCAAGGGCTTCGACGCCGCCGGCAAGACCGTCAAAGGCATCCGCGACGCCGACAGCGTAAAGGCGCTGCGCGGTGTCTTGAAGAAAGAGGGCGTGCTCGCCACCGAGGTCAAGCAGAACGGCAAGTCAGAGAGCAAGGCCAAAGACGGCAAGACCGGGCTGCTCGATCGCGAGGTCGACATCGCCTTTTTGCAGCGCGTCTCGACCGAAGACCTCGCGCTGGCGACGCGGCAGCTGGCGACGCTGCTGCAGGCTGGCGTTCCCATGGTCGACTCTTTGACAGCGCTCATCGACCAGACAGAGAACAAGAGCCTCAAGCGCATCTTGAGCAAGATCAAGACCGACGTGAATGAAGGCATGTCGCTCGGCGATGCGATGGGCAAGCACAAGCCGTTCGACCATATCTTTGTAAACATGGTGCGAGCCGGCGAGAGCTCGGGAACCCTTGATGTCGTCCTCGAGCGGCTCGCCGACTTCAAGGAAGGCCAGGCCAAGATCCAGGGCGAGATCATGGGGTCTTTGATGTACCCCATGATTATGGTGTTCGTCGGCTTCGTAAACATCGGAATCTTGTTTACGGTCGTCGTTCCACGCATCACCAAGATCTTTGAGCACGCCAAGGTACAGCTGCCCCTGCAGACGCGCATCTTGATGTTCTTGTCGGCGGCGGTGCACGACTACTGGTGGCTGATGATCATCGTCGGCATTGGCAGCGTGTTCTTGTTCACGCGCTGGCGGAATTCGCCCAAGGGTCGCGGCCAGTGGGACTCGCTGGTGCTCAAGGTGCCGATCATGGGCAGCCTCATCCGCATGATCGCGGTCTCGCGCTTCACGCGCACCCTTGGCACGCTGTTGTCGTCGGGCGTCTCGCTGCTGGTGGCCCTCGACATCGTCAAGAACGTCGTCGCCAACACCCGCATCATGAAGGCCATCGAAGTCGCCCGCGACGCCATCCGCGAAGGCGAAGACATCGCCGCACCGCTCAAGCGCTCGGGCGAGTTCCCGCCGATGGTCATCCACATGATCGCCATCGGCGAGAAGTCGGGCCAGCTCGAGCAGATGCTCAACCGCGTGGCCCTGGCCTACGAGCAGCGCGTCGACGTCCGCCTCAAGAGCCTCATGGCATTGCTGTCACCGTTGCTGATCCTGCTGATGGGCGGCGCCGTTGGGTTCATCGTCTTTTCGATCCTCACACCGATCTTGCAAATGAATACGCTGGTGAAGTGACAATGTCGCCATCGTCAGTCTCTAAAAATGTCATTGTGGCAAAGCGCCGGTCAGAGAATCCCGGTCCGGCGCTGAACGTTGAAGTCAGTATCTTCCAAAGTCTTTCTGGGCAGACCGGCGCGTCGCGCGCCTGCCCGCCAACAACGCTGGAGCAGTCATGAAGGTCCTTTCCATTGCAGACGTGAACGCATCGCTGGCGCTGGCCCCTGCCGTCGTCAGGCGCGGCCTGGGCGCCCGCACGCGCGGCATGAGCCTCCTCGAGATCATGGTGGTCATCACCCTGATCGGCCTCGTCACCGCGGCCATCGGCGTCGCCGTCATCAACCAGCTCGGCAAGGGCCAGGCCGACGCCGCCCGCAACCAGTCCTACGAGATCGCCAAATCGATGGACATCTACAAGCTTCAGAACGGTTCTTATCCGTCGACTGCCCAGGGCATTTCGGCGCTGACGAATCCGCCCAAGGGCAAGCCCATCATGGAGCAGGTGCCGAAGGATCCGTGGGGCAATGATTACATCTACACGAACCCCGGCGCCAAGAACGCGACGAAGTTCGACATCCGCAGCAAGGGCAACGACGGCGTCGAAGGCACCGACGACGACGTCGGCAACTGGGCCGAATAGACAAACGTGGCGATGACGAAGCACATCCCGGGAGCAGCAGGAGCCGCGCGTGCGCGCGGCTTCACGCTGCTCGAGATCGGCATCGCCCTCGTGCTGGTCGGGCTGATGATCGCCGTCGCCGTGCCCTCGCTGAACGCCGTCACCGGCGCACGCCTCAAGGAGTCGACGAACCTGATGGGGGGCGCCATCCGCGACACCTATGCGCGCACGGCGCTGCTCGGTCGCTCGACGCGCCTGGTGATGGACCTCGAGCAGCAGGCCTGGTGGGTCGAAGAAGCCGAAGGCGTCGCCCGCGTGAAGCCCGTGAAGCTGCAGGCCGACCGCGACGGCAAGATCGAGCTCGAGGCCAAAGACGAGCGCCTGCAAGACATCGAAGAAGGCACCACCGACGCAAAAGAGCAGGCCAAGGTGCAGCTGTTGAGCGGCCCGGTGTTCAAGCCCGTCGATGGCGACTTCGGCGTTCCCCAGAAGCTGCCCTCCGAGGTCCGCTTCAAGAACGTCTGGATCGAGCACCTCGACGACAAGGTCACCCATGGCGTCGCGGCCCTCTACTTCTACCCGGGCGGCTACACCGAAGAAGCCCTCATCACCCTCACCGACGACGAGGCCGGCGAAAACACCATGACCCTCGCCGTGCAGCCGCTCACCGGTGAGGTCTACGTCGAGCGCGACGAGCCGCGCGTGCCCACGTCGATCGAGGACGACGGATGAGCCAGACGAGCCAGAAACATCCGCCCGCCTTTTCGCTGCTCGAGGTGATGGTCGCCCTGGCCATCCTCTCGGTCGGCCTGGTCACGCTGGTGCAGGTGCAGGCCCGCTCGGCGGAGCTGGCCATCGAGGGGAGGGAGCTGACCGTGGCCACGATGTTGGCCCGCGGCAAGCTCTACGACTGCCAGACCGACCTCGCCAAGAAGGGCTTCTCGATCGGCGACTACGACGAAGAGGGCAACTTCGACGACGAGGGCTACGCCGACTTCTTCTGGGAGTGCCACGCCTACAAGCCCGAGCTGCCCACCGGCGAGGTCGGCGACACGTCGGGTGCGGCCTCGGCGTTCGGCCTCGGCGCCTCCGCTGACGCGGCCTCGGGTGGCGGCGCCAACCCCGCCGACGCCGCGGGCATGTCGTTTCTCGGGCCGGTCTTGAGCCAGCTGTCGACCGTCATGGGCGACTCGATCCGCGAGCTCGTCGTCATCGTTCGCTGGGGCACCGGCGAAGAGCAGCGCGAGATGGCCGTGACCACGCACGTCATCGACCGGCAGGCCGTGCAGCAGGTCGCGGCCATGATCCAGCAGCAGGCCAAGGCCCTCGGCGCCCTCACCGGCGGCGCCGGCGGGGGCGCTGCTGGCGACGCCGGCAGCGGTGCTGGCGGTGGTGCTGGCGGTGGCGACAAGGCGAGCAGCCGCAAGAGAATCCCCCCGGGCGGTCTGCAATGAGCCGTCCGCTGATGCCCCGCTCCAGGGCCGCTCGGGCCCTGGCCTCCCGGGCCTTTTCGCTCATCGAGATCCTCATCGCCGCCAGCTTGCTGGCCATCATCGGCGCGCTGCTGATGCAGTCGCTGTCGTCGTCGATGGATGCCAAGGAATCGATCGAAACCATCTCGAATCGATATCATCTGGTTCGTGCGGCAACGAGCCGGATGGTTGACGAGATATCGATGGCCTATCTGTCGAACCATCGCCCCGTGACCGGTGCCGAAATCCGCGCCGTCACGGGCTTCAAGGGCGAGCGCGACCGCATCGACATGACCGGCTTCGGCTACGTGCCGCGCGTCGAAGACGAAAAGAAGTCCGACCAGCGCCAGCTGTCGTTCTACCTCGACAACGACCCGCGCACGAACACGAAGTCCCTGGTGCGTCGCGAGCAGGCCAACCTCGACGACGACTTTGAAGAGGGCGGCCGCGTCTTGACCCTGCTGCCCGACGTGCGCGAGCTCGAGTTCCAATATTGGGACTCACAGAAAGAAGCCTGGATCGACAAATGGGACGCCGCCGGCAGTGAGCTCAACCGTCTCCCGTCGCGCGTGCGCATCGAGATGGTCGTGATCATGGATGACGGCCGCGAACAGACATTTACCACCCAATCCAAGCTGTGGCTCCTCACGCCGCTGAGCTTTTGAGGAGGCGCCAGATGTCGACGACGACCCCTTCGCCTCTGTCAGATTCGGCTGCTTCGCTGGCTCCGCCGGCTTCGCGCCTGCGCCGCTTGTGGCGCTTCATCATCACGCCGGTGGGCACGCGGGTGCCCATCCGCAACGGCCGCGGCGCGCCCCATGGCGTTGCGCTCTTGACCGTGCTCGTGGCCCTCGCGCTCATGAGCGCCGTGGTCACCGACCTCGGGGCCAACGAGATGGTGCGCTACCGCCTGGCGGTGAACGACCGCGACGCCCTCAAGGCCCAGGCCCTCGCCGAGAGCAGCACCAACATGGCGCGGCTGCTGTTGGCCATGCAGTCGGCGGTGCAGCCGCTGCTCACACAGCTGTCGGGCATCGGCATCCCGCTGCCGGCCCACACCTTCTGGGAGCTTGTGCCCCTCGACAGCGAGCTGCTGCGCGGGCTCAGCTCGGGTGAGCTGCAGACCATGGTCGGCGTCGACGTCGGGCCGGCCCTCGAAGAGCGAAAGACCAAGCGCGAAGAGAAGCGCGAAGAGAAAAAGTTGTCGTTCGACAAAGACAAAGACGGCGCCGCGACCGCAGGACCCTTCGAGCCCCCGGAAGGCGGCTTCGGCTTCTTCTGCCGCTCCGACAACGGCAACTGGCCCGACCAGTGCGTCGGGCAGTTCACCGCCAAGATCGTCGACGAAGAACAAAAGGCGGCGTCGATCCGGGGCTGGGCCGCCGCGTCCACTGCACAACAGAAGTTCCCGTTCGCGCAGCGCTTGTTCATGGTCATGCAACCCGAGCGCTACGACTTCTTGTTTGAAGACAGAGACGCCCAGGGCAACCGCACCGATCGCTTCGAGCTGGTCGCCGCGCTGCACGACTGGGTCGACGACAACCAAGAGGCCACCGACGGCCGCGCCGACGCCGTCAACTGGGGCCGCGTTACTCTCGGCAGCGAAGATGCGCTTTATTCCAGTGGCTATAAAGTCGAGCCCAAAAACGCCAACTTTGACTCACCAGGCGAGCTGCGCCTGGTGCGCGGCATGACCGACGCCCATCTGCGGGCGTTCTCGGACTCCATCTCGATCTACGGCGAGGGCAAGGTCAACCTGCTGTCGGCCCCCGACAACACCGTCGAGGCGCTGGTGTTCTCGTGCGCCCAGCCCGGTGACCCGCTGCCGCAGAACCCGCAGTGGATGCTCGAGACCCTGATCACCTGGCGTGAGTTCAAGACCCTCGGCCCCCTCGCCGGCGGCGGGCCCATCAACGCCGAGGGCTTTGTTCAGATGCTCGACGCGCGCGGCATGCAGGTCAATGAGACCTGTGCAGCACAGATGTCGACCGAATCGCGCAATTTTACCATACAGGCAGTCGGCAAGGTGGGCGAGGTTACACGTACGGTGACGACGGTCATGCGCGTGTACAACACCGTCGAAGAGCTCTATTTCTATTCGGTTCGGTAGAGGATCAACAATGGCACAGAGAGTCGTCGGAATTGATCTGGGAAGCTACAGCGTGAAAGCCGTCACGCTGGCGCCGCGCTCGTCAAAGGTGCCGCCGCTGGCCCGCGGGCGCAGCTCGGCCACGACGGCGCCGCAGTCGAAGTCCGCGGCGTCGAAGCAGAGCTTCGAGGTGCTCGGCTTCGGTGAGGCCGTGGTGCCGCCCCACGTCGACGTTTCTGACAGCAAGGGGCCTGACGGTAAGGCTGTCGACGGCAAAGACGTGACGGCGACGTTGCGCGAGCGCCAGGGCGAGGCTCTCGCCGACCTCAAACGCCGCGGGCTCCTCGACGGCGACGTGTTCGTCACCGGTCTGCCGGGCGATGCCGCGGCGGTGAAGACGCTGCTGTTCCCGTTCTCCGACCGCGACAAGATCGCCGAGGCGCTGCCCTACACCCTCGAGGGCGAGATCTCGCTCGACGTCGACGACGTCGTCTGGTCGTGGGCCCAGCTGCCACAGCGCCCCAACACCAAAGAGGCCGAGGTGCTGTGCGCCTTTGCCCGCAAAGACGCGGTGCAGGAGGTGCTCGACATGCTGGCGGTGCACGGCATCGACCCCCGCCACGTCGAGCTCGACGCTCTCGCCCTCGACGACTTGTGGGAAAGCCTGTTCGCCGCCAGCCACGATGTCGCCGTCGAGCAGCGGGGTGAGGGGGGTCCGTCACAGCTCGCTGGCCAGCTGTCGACGCCGGGCGGCACGGTCATCGAGATGGCCGAGGGCGCACCGTCGCCCGCCGTGGCCGTCATCGACATCGGCCACCGCCGCACCAGCGTGTGCGTGCTGCACGAAGGCAACGTCGTCTCGGCCCACACGCTGTTGCACGGCGGCGCCGACGCCACCCGCGCCCTGGCCCGCGACATCGGCCTGCCCCTCGAAGAGGCCGAGCGCGGCAAGCGCAAAGAGGCCTTTCTCGAGGTCACCGGCGCCGTCGCGCAGTTTCCCGAGCAGCACCAGATCAGCGACGTGTTGAAAAAGGCCTACGCGCCCATCGTTCGGCGGCTGCGTCAGATCTTTCAGGCGACCATCTCGTCGTCGCGCCTGCGCGTCGTCAAGGTCGTGCTCACCGGCGGCGGCAGCAAGGTCTTGAACCTCGACCGCCACCTCGCCGAAGAGCTCAACATCAAGGTCGTGCGCGGCCGCGAGGTGGGCGCCACCCTGCGCGCCAGCGTCCCCTTGCAGGGCGGGCTCGGCGCGGGCGCCAACGAAGCCGACGACGGCGCCGAAGCCGCCATGGCCTTTGCCTACGCCTTGTCGGGCATCGCCGGCTCGCGGACCAAACAGCGCATCGATTTTCGCGTCGGGCCGTTTGCCTGGCAGGGCGACTACGACTTCCTGCGCGAGCGCCTGCCGGCCCTGGCGGCGTGGGCCGCGGCCCTGCTCGTCGTCGTCGGCGTCGGCTCGCTCACGCAGGCGGTGCTGCTGTCGCGCGAAGAGCGCGCGCTGCTCGCCCGGCAGCTGGCGCTGTGCGAGCAGGTCACCGGTGAGAAGTCGGACTCGACGTCGCGCTGCCTCGCGCTCATCCACGAGCGCATCGGTGGCACCGCCGGATTCCAGGTGCCCGAGCACAGCGCCGTCGACGTCTATCTCGAGATCTCGCGGCGCCTGCCCTACGAGGCCGAGCTCAAGCGCAAGGTCACCGAGCTCGACATCACCTCTGAGCGCGTGCGCTTGAAGGGGACGACGACGAGCTACGACGCCATCGACACCATGGTCGAGCGCCTGCAAGGCGGGAAGTGCTTCCAGCTTGTCGAGAAGGGCAAGGCCCGCAACATCAACGAGACCACCGTCGAGATGAACGTCACGATCAACCTCGACTGCGCCACCGCGCCGGGTGACGGCAAGCTCCCGCCGCCCCCGCCGGCGCCGACGGCAGCGTCGCTGCGGGCGTCGGGGACGTCGCCGACGTCGACGTCGTCTTCGGCGTCACCGGTGGTGCCGATGCCGGCGCTGCCGTCGCCGCCGCGCACGCGCCCCGACGACGACAACGCCGCCGTCGACGGCGACGCCGTCAGCCCAAAGGCGCGGCTGCCTGAAGAGATCGAAGCCCGCAAAGAGCGGCTGCGGCGCCTGCGCGAAGAGCGCGAGGCCCGACGTCGGCAGCTGCTCGACAGCCCGGTGGCCCGGCCCCAGCTGCGCGAGCGCTTCCAGAAGCCGTCGCTGCCCCTCGACCGCAACGCGCCCACCGACGGAGACGAGTGATGTCTGATTCCCCCACCGTCACGCGCCTCGGGCAGGCGCTCGGCAAGATGACCGACCGAGAGCGCAAGCTCATCTTCGTGACCGCCGGCGTCGCCGCGCTGTTGATCGTCGTCGGCATCGGCTGGCTGATCGGCGGCGCCATCGAGGCCCGTGAGAAGCGCATCACCGTTCGCCAGGACGAGATCGCCCAGATCGAGGCCCTGCGCGCCGACTACGACGGCGCCGTCGCCCGGCAAAAGGCCGCCGAGAACCGCATCCGCACGGCAGCGTCGACGTCGCTGTTCTCGCTGCTGCAGAAGTCGGCCGCCGACGTCGGACTGTCGCTCGCTGACCTGCAGGAGCGGCGCACCCCGGTGAAAGACAGCGAGCTCACCGAGGTCACGGTCGACGTCAACCTCAAGGAAATCAGCGTCGACAAGCTCGTGACCCTGCTCGAGAAGATCGAAGGGCGCAGCAGCGGCGGCGTCATCAAGGTCACCAAGCTCAAGGTGAAGACCCGCTTCGACAACCCCGAGGTCCTCGAGGCCTCGCTCACGGTGTCGACCTGGAAAGCGCCCAACGCGCCCAGCGGCCAAAACGGAGCCGTCGGCGGCGCCGCGGTCGGTGCGCCCGACGCCGGAAAGCCGCAATGAAGCCGCTCCAGGTCGCCGGCTACGTCGGCTGGTTCGTCGGCTGCTTCGTGCTCGGGTTGGTGCTGACCTTTCCGCTCGATGGCTTCAAGCCGCTCATCATCAACTCGGCCGAACAGCTGCTCGGCAAGGGCAAGCAGGGCCCCCACGGCGTCGACCCCGTCGTCACGCTCGACTCGATCAACGTCAGCGGTCTCGGCGTAAAGGCGAAGCGCGTGCATGTGCAGCTGCCCAGCCGCGAGCCCGAGGCCGGCCCCGACGTCGACGTCGACGAAGTGTGGATGAGCTTCCGCTCGCTGCTGTCGATGGCCTCGGCGGAGAAGTCATTCAACATCCAGGGTCGGCTCTACGGCGGGTCGCTGTCGGCCTCGGGCCACGTCGACGAGAAGCAGAACTTCCTCGACGCCGACATCGAGATCGACAACGTCGAGCTCGGCAAGGTGCCGCTGCTCATCGCCAAGCTCGGTGTGCCCATCGAAGGCGAGATCGACGCCGACATCGAGCTCGACATGGGCAAGCAGGCCGACAAAGACGCTGCCGGCCACATCGACCTCGACGTGAAAGGCCTGGCCATCGGCGTCGGCAACCTCAAGGCGGCCATGGGCTTCGAGATCAGCGAGCCCATCCGCCTGGGCAACCTCAAGGGCCGCATCCCGATCAAGCAGGGCATCGGCACCATCGAGATCCTCAAGCTCGAAGGCGCCACCGACGTCGAAGCCGAGGTTGTGGGCACCGTGTCGATCAAGGCCCGGCCGCTGCTCTCGCGCATCGACATCGACGGGTGGTTCCACCCGACGACGCAGTTCCTGGACAAGACGCCCAAGTTCAAGAGCATCCTCGAGATCGGCGAGAAGTTGTCGATGCCGGGTGCGCCGTCGTTGTCGAAAGCCAAGGACGAAGAGGGCCGCTACCATTTCAGCGCCAAGGGCGCGCTGCAGAACGTCGTGCCGCAGCTCTCCAAGGACGCCGGCAAGCGGGCCAAGAACCGTTCGACAAAGGCCGCGACGACGACGGCGACCACCCCGCCGCCGCCCGCCGCCAACGACGATGAGGCCGCCGCCGCCCCGCCCCCAAAGGGCGACGAGTGATCGATCGTCAGGCAGGTTGCTGCGGGCCTGCTTGAGCAAGGGCGGTCGGGATGCCATCGCGAACGGGATCGGGGCCGTGCTAGCAAGGCACCATGCGCGCCCCCTCGTCTGTCGTCGTCGCCACCGTCTGCTCAGGCCTCGTGGGGCTTCTGGGGCTCGGGGGTGGCTGCATGCACATCACGTCCGAGGTGCCGGGGGTGCTCGACCTGCGCTCCGACGGCGCCGAAGCACCTGTGACCACCACGCCGCTGCCGGCGTCGGACGTCACCCGCGATGGCGTCGGCGGCTTCTTTTCGGGAGCCGGGGCCCAGGGTTCTTCTGATGTGACCATTGAAGACCGCAACAGCCTGGTTGCCATTGGTCCTCTGGTTCTCATGTCGGTCCTCAATTCGTCGTCCACCGAAGAGTGGCAGGCGGTGGTCGCCACCGACGGCGCCCTGCGCAACGTCACCATCGGTGAGCAGATCTCGCTCGGGGCCATCGGGGCCACGCTGGTCAAAGGTGTGTGCCTCTGTCCCATCATCGGCGGTTGGGTGGCGCCGACGATCGACTTCAAGGCCAGCGGCACCCGCGTCGGCGGCTTCGGCTCGGCCGCCGCGGAGCGCGAGACCTCGATCCCACCGTCGTTGCCTGCGGACGGCGGGCTGCCCTCGCGCGAGCCGACGTCGACCGCCGGCGACGTGAACTACTGATGTCAGGTCAATCCATGAAGATGCTGCTTTCCATCTCACTTCTGGCCTTGGCTGCGGCGGGCTGTTTCACCGTAAACGCCGAGCTGCCCGGCACCCTGCGCGGCGACGTCAGCGAGCCCGAGATCGAAAAGGTCGGCACCCTGTCGATCGAGAAGACCAACTGGTTCTTTGCCTGGGGCCTCGTCGGCGCGCCGCCGAAGGACTTCTTTTCGACCGACATCCAGAAAGCCGTGCAGGCCAAGGGCGCCGACGGCGTCGCCAACCTGAAGTACGAGTCGCAAGAGGGCTGCGTCGACTGGGGCATCTCGGGCTGCACCGGCTACCTGGTGGCGCCCCGCACCTTCAAGGTCACCGGCGACATCGTGCGCATCAAGAAAGCGCCGCTGCCGGGCAAGCCAGCCAAGGTGGCGTCGTCGTCGTCGTCGTCGTCGTCGTCGGCTTCGCCCTCACCGCGCGACGTCGAGGTCGTGGCCGCGCAGCAGTTCTGATCCTGACCAGCCCATTCTCTGCGGCGCTCCGCTCGCGATGACGTCAGCAACATCAACATCACCGGAGATGCTCACATCCCTCACGTCGGGGTCTGCGTCGCCGTCGTTGTCGCCGTCGTTGTCGCCGTCGTTTCTGGGATCTCGGCGGTCGGCAGCGGCAGCCGCAGCTCGAAGCAGGTGCCGCCGGCGGCTCGGTCGACGATGCCGACCGAGCCGTTGTGCCGCTCGGCGACGAGGCGACAGAGGTAGAGGCCGAGGCCGCGGTTGCCCGGTTCCTGGGTGGCGTTGCGCTGGCCGTAGCTGTCGAAGAGCTGGGCCCGCTGCGACGGCGGAATGGTGGGGCCGTCGTTGGCGACGGCGACGACGGCGACGCCGTCTCGACT
>JBKJNL010000922.1:0-4242 GCA_046593615.1 Myxococcota bacterium
GTGGTCACTTCTTTTGCGCCGCGCACCATCGTCACCTGGCACCCGGCGGCGATCTTGCGGGCCGACGCCGGCGCGCAAGCGTCGTTGCGCGAGCAGCTGGTCGCCGACCTGCGCCTCGCCCGGGCCGCCCTGGCTGCCTGAAGCCCGTCACCGCCGGTCCGGCGTCGACTTCGCAGTTGCACAATGACCTTCGCAGCTGCAGCATCGACCCATGTCGAAGCCGAAGAAGAAGCCCGGGGCCGATCTCCCGCTGCCCGAAGAGCTGCTCGATCGCAGCATCGGCCTGCTTGAAGGCCCGCTCAACAGCGCCCTCGAGCGGGTGATGAAGAGCCGCGTGCTCCTCTGGCCCATCGGGCTCTCGCAAGCGCTCTTGTGGAAGTCGGCGGGACTGATGCTCGGCCGCCCCTGGAAGAAGCCGATCCCGCACAAGGTCCGGTCGGGCCAGACGTCGTCGTCGTCGTCGTCGTCGTCGTCTTCGAAGCAGGAGCGCTGATCATGGTCTCGTTCTCGCCCGCCTCGATCCTCAAGCGCTCCGGCGTGCTCGCCGTGGTGCCAAACGCCCTGGCCCGCACCGCCGGCTTCTTGCACCTCTCGCGCGTGACGCTCAGCCGCGAGCCGGCTCCCGTGGCCCCGTCCGCCGCCGACGTCGTCGATGTCGCCGGCGCCGGCCAGCTGTTGCGCTACCGCAGCAAGAGCGAGAGCGGCGGACCGGCGCTGACAAAGGCGCCCATCCTCTTGTGCCCGAGCCTGATCAACCGGCTCTACGTGCTCGACCTCAAAGAAGGCATCTCCGTCGTCGACGTGCTCTTGCGGGCCGGCCACCCCGTCTACGGCATCGACTGGGGCCAGCCTGGCGAAGCCGAGCACGGCGTGTCGTTCGAAGAGTTCACCATGCGCCGCCTGCGGGGCTTCCTGGCCGCCGCCTGCGCCGACGCCGGCGTCGAAAAGATGACGCTGCTGGGCCACTGCCTCGGCGGCACCATGTCGGCCGCGCTGGCCGCCGTCGACGACGACCACATCCAGTCGCTGGTGTTGTTGACGGCGCCGCTGACGTTTCACGACCAGGGCCTGCTGTCGTCGTGGACGCGAGCGCCGTTCTTCAACCCACGCGACGTCACCGCGGTCGTCGGCCACGTGCCGGGCTGGGTGAC
The DNA here is from genome assembly GCA_046593615.1 of Myxococcota bacterium. Taxonomy (GTDB): domain Bacteria; phylum Myxococcota; class UBA727; order UBA727; family VGSZ01; genus VGSZ01. Next base: position 1,152 of record JBKJNL010000922.1, read on the forward strand.
GCAGCCGGCGTTTCAGATCTTGAAGCCGATGGGCCAGACGACGAAAGCGCTGCGGCTCTGGCAGAACCTCGGCAACCCGACGTTCCTGGAATTCTTCCGCTGCCTCGAGGCCTGGATCAACGACAACGTGTCGATCCCCGACGGCTTCTTTCACGACCTCGTCGAGCAGCTCTACCAGCGCGACGCGCTCGCCGAAGGAACGTTGATCTTCGAAGACGGCCCCGTCGTCCTCGAGAACATCAGTGTGCCGGTGTTGTGCATCGCCGCCGCCGCCGACCACATCGTGCCCCACGCCTCGGCCACCGCCCCCGTCGCCCGCTTCGGCTCGGCGCACAAGCGCATCGAGGTGCTCGACGGCGGACACATCGGCGTCGTCGTCGGCGGCCTGGCCCGGCGACGGCTCTGGCCGCTGCTGCTCGAGTGGCTCGATCAACACGGCGCGCCAGCGACGAAGCCCATGACCGCGACCGCCGCCAACGCCTGACTGCTGCCTGCGCGCAGCAGTCACGCATCGTGGCTCGCCAGCCGCGGTTCGCCCGCTACAGTGCCGCGCATATGGAACGCTCTTTCGCCATTTGCGCTTTTGTCGTCGTCACCGCGGCTCTGCTGACTGCATGCCCGCCACCTGCGCAAGGGGAAGGCGAAGGGGAAGGCGAAGGCGAAGGCGAAGGCGAAGAAGGCGAAGGCGAAGGCGAAGGCCCCGCCGTCTCCGTCGCCGACTTCTGCGCCGCAGTCCACGGCGCCGTGTGCGCCGGCTTCGACGCCTGCGGCTGCTCCCTCGACGGCCGCGCCTTTGACGCGGGCTCCTGCGCCGCCACGCGCACCGCCAACTGTGAAGCCGATCTCGCGCAGTTCGCCGGCGCCGTCGAAGCCGGCCAGCTCGTCGTCGACGGCAACGCCGCCAACGCCTGCATCGCCGCCGTCGAAGCGCTGGCCGCCGGCTGCCAGGGCGTCAACGGCGACACGCTGCCGACGGTGTGCGCGGCGTTGTTCCTGGCACCCACGGCCCTCGGTGACGCCTGCGGCGGCAGCGGTCTCGGCTGCGCGGGCGGCGACGGCTTCTGCGGCGGCGGCGACGACGGCACGCTCTGCGTGGCCTTGCCCGTCGACGGTGCTCCCTGCCTGCAACAGCGCTGCGCAGCGGGCCTCGTGTGCGGCGTCGACGACACCTGCGGAGCCCCGCTCGTCGCTGGCGATGTCTGCGCCGCAGGCGATCGCTGCCCCGCGGGCACGGCCTGCCTGGGCGGCACGTGCAGCGCGCTCCTCGCCGTCAACCAGGGCCCGTGCCGCATCGCCGACGAGTGCGCCGCCGGGCTCGTGTGCGGCGACGCCGCCCTCTGCGTCGCTGGCCCGGCCCGCGGCGACGCCTGCGGCGGCGCGACCTGCGGCAGCGGCGATGCCTGCGTGCGCGACTTCGCCGAGCGCTCCTGCGCCGCCGAGCTTGCCGACGGCGCGCCCTGCGTCGACGACGACGAATGCGGCAACGGCTTCTGCGCCGCGGGCACACGCACCTGTGCGGCGCTGCCGGACGACGGCGACCTGTGCCCCGACAACCGCTGCCGCGCCGGCTTCGTCTGCGACGTCGACAACGGCGCCGTCTGCACAGCTGCCCCCGGCGACGGCGACGCCTGCTTCGTCGGCTCGGCGGCCTGCGGCCCGGGCCTCGGCTGCAACATCGACAACCTGTGCGTGCCCGGCCCTGGCGTCGGCGAGGCCTGCTTGATCCCCGACAACCTCTGCGCCGACGGCCTCGGCTGCGACTTCACGCGCGACGCCGGCAGCCTGTGCGCCGAGCGGCGCGGCGTCGGCGAGCCGTGCGCCAGCGACGTCTGCCAGGCGGGCCTGTTTTGCGAAGCCGACACCTGCCAGCCGCGGCGCGCCGTGGGCGTGTCGTGCACCGACGGCGGCGGCTGCGCCGTCGACGACGAATGCGGCGACCTGCTCGGCGGCTTCCAGTGCCACGACGTCCCGGCGGTCGTGGGCGCGCCGTGCGCCGACGACTGCGCCGGCGACCTGGCCTGCCTCGGCCTCGGCGGCCGCTGCGCGCCCGCGTTGTGCGCGAGCCCTTGAGCCCGGCCGGTCAGCGCCCGCCCGCGCCGCGCACCCTCTGCCGTCGTCGTCTTCGCAGCTGCACAACGACCGACGGAGCCACCGGGGCGGTCAGTCGTCGCGGGCCTTTTTGATCACCAGCCCGCGGGCCTTTTCGGCGCGGCGTGCATGGCGCTCGCAGCCCAGCGACGGAAACCCGCGGTGGTTGGCCGCCGCCAGCACCATGCCCTCGCCGCAAAACGGATCGACGATGGTGGCCGGCACGCCCCCCGGCGACGGGGCGTAGCGGGCGACGACGTCGACGCAGGCCAGGGCCGCGCGCTCGCCGAGGCCGCGGGTCCAGGTGACGGCGCCGCCGTCGGCCAGCACGTCGGGGATGACCTCGGGCCGCGCGCCATCGATCTTGATGCCTCGCGAGAACACCAGCAGGTGCGTGAACGAGACGCGCGACGCCGACACCGAGCCCGCGGGCTTTCGGCAGATGACCTTGCGCGACAAGAACAGCGCCCCGGCGTCGTGGGCCGCGCGCTGCACCATGAAGCCCTTGTCGACCCACACCCCGTCCTTGCGGATGTCGGTCTGCGTCAGCACCAGCAGTCCATCGACCGGCGTCTTTTCAACGAGCAAGCGGGCGGTGTCACTGAACCACTGCTCCCAGGCCGCAAAGGCCATCCCGGTTTCGCTGACGTCGGGGATCGAGCTGACGAACGAGCACCGCGGAAATTCCCGGCCCCGCAGAAACGCGATGGCGTCGTCGACGACGACCTCGCGGGTCATGGCGTGTGCAGCGCGCGGCGACGCCGCAACAGCAAGGCCAGCGCGACGAGCGAGGCCGAGCCGCCGCTCGCGCAGCCGCTGGGCTGCACCGATCTCGGCAGGTCGCGGGCGGTGGCGTCACCGCCGGTGGCAGCAGCTTCGCCCTCGCCCTCGCCCTCGCTCGCTGATTCGCCTTCGCCCTCTCCCTCGCCTTTGCCCTCAACGACGACCGGCTCGCCTTCTCCTTCACCGGTCGGCTGCGGCTCCGGCTCGGGCTCGGGCTCGG
>JBKJNL010000231.1:0-4584 GCA_046593615.1 Myxococcota bacterium
GACGGCGACGTCGTGGTCGTGCCCGGGCGGCAGGGCTTCGGCCTCTTGCAGCAGGCGCTCGTAGCGGGTGACGGCGTCACCGAGGTTTCCCTGCCGCAACGAGCACAGCGCCAGCGCGCGCCAGGCGTCGATGCGGGCGGCGTGGGGCGCGTCGTCTTTGACCAGCCGGGCCCACATGGCGCTCTCGGCGTAGCGGCCGGCGTCGGCGAGGGCCCGGGCCCGCAAAGCGATGGCCCACAGGCGCCGCGGATCGCTCTCGGGGACCTCGTGGCGATCGAGGGCTCCAAAGGCTTCGTCGACGAGCGTCACAGCCCGCACCGAGCCCGCCGTCGACAGCGCCTGGGCCGCCGACGACAGCAAAAGCGGCAGGGCGACGTCGAGGTCGCCGGCGGCGAGCAGGTGGCGCGCCCGGCGCTCGGCGTGATCGCGGCCCGTGAACAATGGCGGCTCGCCGACGCCCCCGACGACGACAGCGCCGCCGGCAACTCCGCCCTCGTCGTGCTTCTTCGTCAGCGGCTCGGCGGCGCGCGAGGCGTTGCGCGCGAGCACGTTGGCGATCAGGCGGTGGTGCGCTTGCAGACGTCCGGCCTCGTGGGCCAGGCGGGCCATGCTCTCGCGCAGCATGGCGTGGGCGAAGCGCAGCGTGCCGTGGTCGTCGACGACGTAGCGGGCGCGCTCGAGGGCGTCGACGACGGCCTTGACGACGGTGGCGGCGTCTTCGATGCCGGCTTCTTCGCACAGGGCCAGCCACTCGCCGGTGTCGCCATCTTTGCCGAGCACCGCGCCGAGCTCCAGACAGATGCGCGCGCTGCTCGTGCCCATCAGGGGCGACAGCGGCTTCGACTGCGGAAACGACGGCAACGACGCCAACAGGTGCGTGAGCCGCTTCGACCACACCGCGTGCAGGTCGTCGGGCAGCACCGCGGCCTCGCCCTTCTTCAAGCCGAAGCCCGCGGGCAACAGCTCGAGCACACCGCGCTCGACGAAGTCGCCGACGAGCTCGACGGCGAAGCGCGGGTTGCCGGCCGAGCGGTGCACGACGAGATCGGCGAGGCGGGGCTCGAGGCCGAGCAGGTCCTCGACGAGGCGGCGCTGATCGGCGGCGGGCAGCGGCGGCAGCGTCAGGTTGACGACGTGCGGCTGGGCCGAGAGCGCCTCGAGCGCCGCGGCGGCGCCGGGCCGCTCGGCCAGGGCCTCGTCGCCAGCAGCGAGGACGACGACGACGCCTTTGGGTGCGTTGCTCGCCGACAACACCGCGCGCTCGGAGCCATCAGCAAGCGCATGGGCGGGGTCAGGGGCGGCGTCGTGGGCGAGCTCGCTCGACAGCAGGCGGGCAAAGGCGACGGCGTCTTCTCCCCAGTGGGCGTCGTCGATGACCAGGATCACCGGCCGCTTGCGGGCCAGCGCCCACAGCGCCCGGCGGAGCACGGCGTGGCGCTCGCGGGCCGGCAACACGCCCTTTGGATCACCGCCCGCTCCGGGGAAGCCGAGCACGGCACCCAGGGCGGCGACGTCGTCGTCGGCCATGTCAAAGGCGCTCTGCAGCTGGGCCCGCAGGGCGTCACCGCGCAGGCCGACGGCGCGGGCGAAGCGCAGCAACGCGCCGGCGACGCCGTCGTTCGGGCCCCCTTCGGGTCCGTGGCCGGCGAACAGCGGAATGGCCGCGCCCACCTCGGCGGCGCGCTCGCCGATCCAGCTCAGCAGGCGTGTGCGGCCGATGCCGGCGGGGCCTCTGACGACGACGACGACGTCTTTGCCGGCTTCGTGGGCTCCTGGGTCGTCGACGCCGGCGCCGCCGTGGGCGTCGATGACGGCGCGCCACAAGCGGTCGCGTTCGGCGCCACGGCCGACGACGGGGGGCTGGCGCAGGCCGTAGAGCCCGAGGCCGGCGCCGAGCAGGCGGGGCGCGGGCGGCATGGGCAACAGCGGCTCGTCGGGACGACGCCACGTCGGCGGCAGCGGCGGCGGCACGGCGGGAGCGCGCACGCGGCGCAAGGGTCCGCTGCTGTCGACGTCGAAGCCCGGCCCAGGGCCACTCAGGCCGGCCCCGCCCTGCGGGTCACGGAGCGGGTCACCCCCGCTCGAGCGGCCTGGCAGCGGGTCACGGAGCGCTTCACCCGGGCGCTCGAAGGGGCCGGCGATGGTCGGCTGGTCGTCTTTGTGCTGGGCCTCCGCGAGCGCCAGCAGCTCGGTCCACGGGGCCTGCGGCGCCCAGGTGCGCGGGTCGGTGGCCGGGTCGTCGGCGCCACCGTCGCCGTCGTCGTCGGCGACGTCGAGGACGGCGGCAAAGGGGTCGTCGTCGGCGATGACCGGTCCGTCGGGCGCCGATGACGTGGGCGGCGGCGGCATGCGCGGCACGCGCCCGCGCGGGGCGCCGCCCGTGGGCGAGGTGTTGTTGGCGGGGTTGTTGGCGGGGTTGTTGGCGGGGCCGGTGACGGCGGCGACCGCCCCGCCGGCGGTGATGCCGGCGGCGCCCATGCCAGCAGTCATGCCGGCGATGGTCGATTGCGCGCGCGGCCGGGCCACGGCGGTGACCGCGTCGTCGCCGGAGCTGCGCGGGTTCGACAGCGACGACGAACCCGATGACCTCGCCGACGACGACTTTGGTCGGCCCTTGCCCACAACGACGCTGCCGGTGGTGGGCTCGTCGATGCCCGGCGGCGGCGGCGGCGTGTAGTCCATCGACGGGTGCTCGCGGCCGACCTGCGAGCGCGGGCCGAGCGTGTGGGCGTCGGTGTCGTCGGTGGCGTCGTGGTCGCGGCTCGAGGCGTTCTGCGAGGGCTCTTCGTCGGGATAGAGCGGCCGCGGCTTCAGCGAGCGCAGCGCGCCCTCCCAGTCGCCCGAGACGTCGGTGTCGTCGTCGTCGGGGGTCAGTTGCAAGAGCGCCCAGGCAGCGTCGGCGGCGACCCGGAAGCGGTTCTTCGGCTCCTTCTCGAGAAGCCGCAGCACCCAGGCTTCGTAGCCGGGCGGGAAGCTGGTGCCGTCGGACGACGACGGGCGCAGGCCCGGCACCGGGTCGTGGCAGTGGGCGACGGCGAGGCGCAGCGGGTCGCCGGCGAAGGGCGCGCTGCCCGTGGCCAGCTGGAAGGCGATGCAGCCCAGCGCATAGAGATCGGTCCACGGGCCGAGCTCACGGGCTTTGCCGTTGAACTGCTCGGGCGCCATGTAGCGGGGCGTGCCGGAGTGGGCGTCGACGTTGGCGCCGCGGGCCCGGTCGTTCGCCGCGTCGCCCCCCGCTTCACCCGGCGCGACGAAGCCCGCCAGCGGTTGGGCGATGCCGAAGTCCGACAGCTTGAGGCCGGGACGCGGATCTTCGGGCGAGCAGAGCAGCACATTGCCGGGCTTCAAGTCGCGGTGGATGACGCCGCGGGCGTGGGCGTGTGCCAGCGCGTCGAGCAGCGACAACAAGAGCATGCGCGTGGTCTTCCACGGCAACGGAAATCGTCGCGGCGACAACGCGCCGTGGCTGCACATCTCCATGGCGAACCAGGGCGAGCCGGGAACGAGTCGGCCGCCCGAGCCGGCGGCGGCGTCTTCGGTGACCTCGCCGCGGTCGTAGAGGTTGATGATGCCGGGGTGATCGAGCCGGGCGACGGCGTGGATCTCGTTCTTGAGCGCGCGCACAAAGGCTTCTTCGCGGGCCCGTGGCCCGGTGAGCACCTTGATGGCGACGGGCACCTGCTCGCTGGCGTGCACGCCGCGCCACACCTCGGCCATGCCACCGCGGGCGATGGGCCGCTCCAGCAGGAAGGGACCGAGGCGAACAACCACGAGGCCACGCTACCCCGTCACCGGGCGGTGCGCCCTGCCCAGAAGGGCTGGCGGCGCGCGCATCAGCGGCACTCGATGGGACCCAGCGGCAGCGCCTGATCTTCGGCGAAGCCCAGCTCGAGGACGGCGTCGTGGGTGGTGCCGAGATGGAAGTGGATCTCTTCGGAGGCGCCGCCGACGCGGGCGTTGCTCGCGGGCCCGGTCTCCCAGCCGGCGGCGGCGACGACGGCGCGGCCGTTGTGCGGGTTCTTGATGATGACGCGGGTGCCGGGCTTCGGCTTGTCGCGCCAGTACATGGTCACGTACCAGGCCTCATCCACGACCGGCACCGGCCCGCTGCTGCCGCGCCCGAAGGCCCCTCTGCCAACAGAACGGGAGGACGGCGACGCCTGCGCCCAATTCGCCCACGGCTTCTTTCTCTCGAGCCTGTGGCCGGTGGCGGTCTGGGCGCGTTGCAGGTGCTGCTTGAGGCCGTCGGTCGACGACGACGGGCCGCCCCTGCCCTTGCTGCTGCTGTTGCTGAAGCGATCCTCGACGGTCACCAGGTGGGCCTCGCGGGCGAACTTGCCGGTGGCCGGCGTCTGCAAGAAGACGCCGTCTTCGTCGACGACGCAGCCATCGACGCGCGCGTGGCAGGCCTTCCAGTACATCTTCAGCCGGCGGGGCTCGGTGGCGCAGCTGGCCTTGACAGCGGGCAGCTCGACGACGTCGACGGGGACTTCGTCGACGATCTCGGCCGGTGGCTCGGCCGGCTCGTCGGGCGGCTCGGGCGGCGTCGATTTCGGTCGTTCGACGCGCGGCGTGCGCGGCTTG
>JBKJNL010000367.1:0-4244 GCA_046593615.1 Myxococcota bacterium
CGGGGCTCCATCGACGTCTGGAACCCGGTGGCTCCCCAGTTCCTGCACCTGCTGCGCACGAACATCGACGGCCAATCGACGACGACGACGGTGAAGGGTCGGTCGAGCTACGCCCACCAGCTCGAGGCGTTTCGCGACGCGGTGCTGCTCGGCAAGCCGTTTCCGAGCACCAGCCAAGACGGCATCGCCAACATGGCGACCATCGACGCGCTCTACACAAAGGCCGGGCTGCCGCTGCGCCACTCGGCGTGACGACCTCTCGTCGTCGCCGCCGTCGCCGTCACGCGTCGCAATTCATTCGTCGTACGGGAACAGCGTCACCGACGTCGCCGGCGCCAGCTTCGACGGCAACGACAGCGACGCCTCACCGCCATCGAGCCCGCGGTAGACGGCTTCGACGGCCAGCACCCGCTTGATGTAATCGCGCGTCTCCCGGAAGGGCACGCGCTCGACAAAGACGTCGACAGGCAACGTGCCGAAGCGCTTGACCCACGACTGCGCCTGCTCGGGAGCGCCGTTGTAGGCGGCGGCGGCCAGCAGCAGCGAGCCGTGCTCTTTGTGCAAGAGGCCGAGCAGCCCGGCGCCCAGCTGGATGTCGTCGTCGACGCCGCCGCTCTTGCTGTGCGGCACCCTTTCGCCGACGGCGCGGGCCACCGACGGCAACAGCTGCAGGGCGCCGCGGGCGCCGGCGACGGAGACGGCGTCGGCAGCAAATCCGCTCTCGGTGCGCATGATGGCATACACAAAAGAGCGCGGCACGCCGTTCACGCGAGCGGCTTCGTCGACGACCTCGACCCACGGCATGGCATAGGAAACCCGCCACGATGACGAAGCATTCAAGCGATTCTTCTGGCCGATGTTCTGGCCGATCTTCTGGACAGGCGGCACCGGCAGATACAGCCCGCCGCGCCGCCAGCCAAAGGTGGCGTCGTCGACGGCCTGGCACAGCCCGATGTCGGCCAGCGACGCGCGCCGCTCTTTTGCCTTTTCCGCGGGCACCGCAGAGAGCCCTGCCGGCGTGCCCACCAACGGCGTGGGCGCAGACGGCGCGATGGATGGCGCGACCTGCCCGAGAGCGCGCGCCCGGCAGCGATCGCTGGCCTCGTCGTCGAAGCCGAGGGCGAAGAGCAAGCGCACGGCCTTGCTGTCGTCATCGTCGACGATCAGCTTCTGCAGCGCGTCGGCGGCGAGCGCCTTGCCCGTGAGGGGCGCAAGCCCAAGATCGCGGCGCGCGAGCTGGCCGTACCAGTCAAGCGCATCCTCGGCGATCAACGACTGCCGCTCTTTCTTTGCGCGGGCCACGGCGCCACCGCCGGTGTCGCCGCCGACGACGTCGAGGGCCCGGGCCCGCCAGTAGCGGTGCTTGCGGACCTCCTTGTCGTTGCGCGCGACGAGCTCTTCGAAGTGAGCGAGCGCGCTGCTGGCGTCCTGCTTCGCCGTGAGCAGCAAGAACGCTTGTTGCCAAAGCGCCTGCACTTCCCACGGCGATCCCTGCATCAGTTGCGCGTGTGCGGCGAACGCCGCGAGGGCCGCGTCGACGTCGTCGCCTTCGACAAAGGAAAAGCCCGAAAAGAAGCCGGCTTCGGCCATGCCGGGATCGAAGCCCGTTGTCGGCGGATCGACCCCCGTCGCCAGCGCGTGCCAGACAGCGGCAGCGTCGGCGTAGCGGCCGGCCCGGCTCAGCGCCTTTGCATGTGCGGCGGTGACGGCGCCTTCGCTGTGGCGCACCGGCTGCGGAAGGTTCGACACCGGCATGCGCGTGTCGCCCGCGGCGCTCCTGGCCACGGCTTCGGTGACGAGGTTCAACCGCAGCAGCGCCAGGGTCACGGCGGCGACGACGCGGCCCTGCCCCACGATCGGCTTCTCAGACCCGCCGTGCGCCGACAGCCACCGCTCGCCTTCGGCGACGACGCGCTTCGGCCGGGCGGCGGCGAGCAGGCCCTTCAAGCGCGCGTCGATGGCGTCGAGGCCGAAGCCAGCGACATCGACAGCGTCTTCGCGGGCGCGGGCCAGCGGGTGTCCGGCGAAGCGCACCAGCAGGTCGACGCAGCGCGCGCGCTGGCCCTGCGCGCACAAGGCATCGAGGGCCCGCGGATCGTGCGACGCCGCCTTTTCCAGCAGCGCCGTCGTCGTCGATTTGTCGTTTCTGGCCCGCGCCAGCGCGAGCTCGACGCGCGCCCGCCAGGCCGCCTGCTGCAGCGGAACGCCCGCCAACAAGGCCTCGGCGCCAGCCATCTGTCCCAGCTCCGCGTACAGCAACGCGCGGTGCGGCAAGAGCGACGAGGCCAGCTCCGGCAGCGCGTGTACGACGTTGTCGAGCAGCAGCAGGGTGCGGCCTTTGTCGCCGTCGAGGATGGCGGCTTCGGCGGCGACAGCGGCAGCGCATCCGTCGGCTCGGCTGCCGGAATTCGCGGCTGCGAACTGTTCGTCGAAGCGTTTGCGCAAAACAGCCCGCTCGGCGGCGGTGGCCTGCCGCAGCGCGACGATGTCGGCGCGCCGATCGCAGGGATCGGCAGACGTTGACGACGTTGATGACGTCGACGACGCCACCGCCGACCACGCAGACAAACCGCCGGCTGACCCGCTGGCTGGCCCGCTGGCTGGCCCGCTGGCTGACCCGCTGGCTGAGAGCAGCAGCGTCAGCGCGAAAACGATCGCGAACATCACCCGAAACCAGCGGCCGTCAGAGGTCGATGATTCCCTGGCGGATGCCTTCGGTGACGGCCTCGACGCGGTTCGTGACGTCGAGCTTCTGGTAGATGTGCTCGAGGTGGGTGCGGATGGTCGCCTTGGACAGGCCGAGCACGCGCGCCGCTTCGTTGTTGCTCAAGCCCTTGGCGATGATCTGCAAGCACTCGAGCTCGCGCTCGGTGAGCGCCCGTCGCCCCGACGGTGGCGGCGGCGCGCCCGAGCGGCGCTCTTTCTCAGCCTCTTCTTCGCTCTTCAGCGCGCCGGGTGCGGGCTTGCCGGTGTCGGGCATGCGGAAGTGCCGCAGCAGCGAACGCGCGAGGCTCGGCTGGATGACGCTGCCACCCTGCTTCACCTCTTTGATGCTCTCGACGATGCGATCGGCCTCGGCGCCCTTGAGCATGTAGCCCGCGGCGCCGGCCTTGATGGCTTCGACGACTTTGTCTTCTTCGTCGAAGATCGTGAAGATCAGGATCTCGATGGCCGGGTTGCGCTTCTTGACCTCGCGCGTGACGTCGATGCCCGACATCTGCGGCAGGCCGAGGTCGCACAGGATGACGTCGGGGGGCGGGTTCAGCTTGCTGATTTCGTCGAGGGCTTCTTCGCCCGAGAGCGCGGTGCCGACGATCTCGATCTCGGCAAAGGACTCCAGCAGCTTCAGCTGGTTCTTCAGAATTTTGGGCTGATCCTCGACGACGAAAAGACGAATGCGCTCGGTCATGGGCGGAGCATCGACGAAGTGGGGCCGCGGGCGCAACCAGCCGCGCGTGCAGGCCTGACTCCGCTCGCGGCTCCGGTGGCCCGTGGCGCCAGCGACATCATCACGTGCTCAGCGTCGACGACGCCACGAGCGGCCTGTCGTCGTGAGAGCGGGTTACGGACCGGTCCAGGCAGCCCAGGGCATGTGGCCGGTGACCGCCGCGCCGCCGCCGGTGTCGTCGACGACGATGACGCCGACGTCGGTGCCGGGGTGGCGCTCGCGCAGGCCAGCGACGACGTCGTCGACGACGGCCTGCGCGCCTCTCCCGTCGCCGCGCGCGCCGAGCCGATCGTGGACGCGCACCGCGAGCATCTCGCGCCAGATGAGCTCGCCGAGCCCCGTGCAGGCGACGGCGCCGCGCTCGCCGACGAACAAGCCGGCGCCGGGGATCGGCACATCGCCGACGCGCCCACGCAGCGCGCACCAGATGCCGCCCGTCGAAGCCGCGGCCGCGAATTCGCCGTGTTCGTCTCTGACGACGGCGCCGACGGTGTCGCAGGCGCCGTCGAGCGGCGGCCCGGGGTCTTGCCACAGGCGCTCGTCGACCCCCTTCCACATCTCGTGGTCGGCGAGCCCGCGGGCCCCGAGTGCCGCCAGCCGTTTCTGCAGCCGCTGCACCTGGGCCTCGGTCGGCGGCGTCGCCAGCGGCAACCCGAGGCGCCGTGCCAGGGCGGTGGCGCCGTCGCCGACGATCAGCAGATGGGGCAGGTCGTAGACGGCGCGGGCCAGCAGCACAGGGTTCTTCGTGTCCTCGAGGGCGGCCACGCCTCCGAACCCGCGGCGATCCATGACGCTG
>JBKJNL010000417.1:0-5521 GCA_046593615.1 Myxococcota bacterium
CTTTGTGCGCACGCTGCGCTCGCACAACGGCACCGCCAGCGTCACCGTGATGCTCGCCGACGGACGCGACGCCAGCGCCTCCGCCGACGCCGACGCCAGCGGCAACGTGCGGCTCACGTTCCCCGGCTTGAGCGGCAAAGCCACCGTGCTCGGCGTCGTCGACGAGACCGGCGCACCCATCTGCCAGGTCGACGTCGCCGAAGCCGCCGGCGCCACGGTCCGCTGCTCCAGGCCCGCGACGAAGTAGACGGCGCGCGGTGATCAATCCCGGTCGGTGCGACGTCTGCTGGCGAGCTTGCGCTGGGCGTCGTTGAACAGCGACCAGGCCACCGGCACGATCAACAGCGTGATGACCAGGCTCAGGGCCTGGCCGCCCACGATGACCTTGGCGAGCGCCGCGCGCGACGACGCGCCCGGTCCTTCGGCAACCGTCATCGGCGCCATCGCCGCGATCAACGTCATGGTTGTCATCAGGATCGGTCGCAGCCGCATCTGGTTGGCTTCTATGATCGCCTGGCGCACCGGCAGCCCGCGGGCCACCAGCTGGTTCGTGGTGTCGACCTGCAGAATGCCGTTCTTCTTGACGATGCCAAACAGCATGAAGATTCCGAAAATAGAATACACATTGACGCTCTCGCGCAAGAGCAGAATCGACAACAAGGCAAAGGGCGCCGTGAGCGGGATCGCGAGGAGGATCGTGATCGGGTGCAGCAGGCTCTCGAACTGCGCGGCGAGAACCATGTACACAAAAACCAGCGACAACAGCAGTGCCCAGATAAACTCAGATCGCGTCTCGTCGAGTGTTTTGGCATCTCCCATCAAGACGGTGTCGTAGCCCGGCGGCAGGTTGGCCCGCAGCACGACCGCTTGCAGGCGCTCGACGGCGCTGCCGAGGGTCACGCCGCCCGCGGGGTTCGCCGAAAAGAACACCTGGCGCAGCCCGCCAAGGCGGAGAATCAGCGTCGGCCCGCTGGCCTCGCGGAAGGTCGCGAGGTTGTCGACGGCGACGACGCCGGCCCGCGCCGTGGGCAACGGCAGCTCGGCGATGTGCTCTTTGCTGTCGCGGTCGCCGAGGCGGGCGCGCAAGACGACGTCATAGCGCTCGTCGCCGTCGCGGTAGGAGGAGACGATGTCGCCGCCGACCAGCACGCGCAGGCTCTCGGCGATCTCGTACGGTGTGGTGCCGAGGTCGGCGGCCTTTTTTCGATCGGGGTAGACGCGCAGCTCGGGCAGCCGGTCGGCCGACGGCGACGACGCGTCGACGAACGTCGGATCGGCCCGCACCTCTTTGAGCAGCCCCGCCAGGATCTCTTCGAGCTTGGCGAGGTCGGGCCCGCGGATCGCCATGCGCAGCTTGCCGCCGTAGCCCTGCCCGCCGAGACCCGAGGTGTTGAGCGAGCGCACCGTCGCCCGCAGGTCGGGGTAGCGCTGAAACACACCGCGCGCCCGGTTCATGACGTCGACCTGCGCGAGCGGACCCTTGCCGACCTTTTTGGCGATCGCCTTTCGCGCCTTGATGCTCTCGAGCCCGATGTAGATGTTGGCGCGTGTCGCCGAGCCGGTGCCGCGGGTGTCGCCGACGGTCACGAGCACGTCTTTCACGCCCGGCAGCTGCCCCAGCAGGATCTCGACCTCCTGGATGACGTCGTCGGCCGCGGCGAAGCTCGTGCCGGTTGGCAGCTCGACCGAGACCTCGAACTCGCTCTGATCGTCGTCGGGCATGAAGTCGGACGGGGCCAGCTTGTAGAGCGGCACGACGCTGGCGACGAGGGCGACGGCGATGACGACGACGACGGCGCGGTGGTCGAGGGACCAGGCGACGGCGCGGCCGTACCAGCGCTCGAGGGGCGCCATGACGCCATCGGCGAAGCGCTCGAGGCGACCGCGTTGGTCGCCCTGCTTCTTGGGCTCCAGCATGCGGCTGGCCATCATCGGCGTCAGCGTAAAGGCCACGAACAGCGACACGAGGATGCTGGCGGAGACGGTGATGCCGTAGCTGTAGAACAGCCGACCCACCTGCCCGCTCATAAAGGCGACGGGCAAAAAGATGACGACCAGCGACAGCGTCGTCGCCGTGACCGCCAACGCGATTTCGCGCGTGGCCACCTTGGCGGCGATCATGGGCGTGAGGCCGTCGTGGTGAATCTTGCGGTGGATGTTTTCGACGACGACGATGGCGTCGTCGATGACGACGCCCACCGACAGCGTCAGCGCCAGCAGCGTGATGTTGTTGAGCGTGAAGCCAAAGGCCTTCATCACCGCAAACGTGGCGATGACCGAAGCCGGGATGGCCACGGCGGCGATCAACGTCGAGCGCCACGAGCCCATGAACACGAGCACGGCCAGGGCCGCGAGCAGGGCGCCACCGACCAGATGAAACCGCGCCTCGGCGACGGACTCTTCGACGAACACGCTGGCGTCGCGCAACACGATCATTTCTGCGCCGGCCGGCAGCGTCGGCCGCAGCCGCTCCAGCCGCTCTTTGACGGCGTCGGCGGTGGCCACGATGTTGGCGCCCGAGAGCTTCTGCACGCTCAGGGTCACCGACGGCATGCCGTTCAAACGCGAGGTGCCGCGCACTTCGTTGGTGCCGTCTTCGACCTCGGCGACATCGCGCAACAGCACCGGCGCGCCCCCGGCGGCTGTCTGCCTCTGGACGACGACGATGTCCTTCAGCTCCTCGATGTTCTCGACGCGAGCCATGGTGCGCAGGATGTCTTCGCGGGCGTTGCGGGTGACGCGCCCCCCGGGGATCTCGACGTTCTGTTGCTCAAGCGCGCGCCGCACCTCGAGGACGCTGATGCCGGTGGCAGCGAGCTTGTCGGCGTCGACGATGACGTTGATGGCCCGCCGCAGACCGCCCTCGACGTTGACCTGGCCGACGCCGGGGGCGGTGGCGATGAGGTCTTTGACGCGCGTCTCGGCGAATTCGGTGAGCTCGCGCAGCGTCGACGGACCGCTGATGGCGACGGCGAGGATCGGGCTCGACTCGCTGTCGAACGTCGAGATCACCGGCGGATCGGTGCCTTCGGGCAGCTGCCGCACGATGCGCGAGAGCTTGTCGCGCACGTCTTGCACCGCTTCGTCGATGGGCCGATCGAGCGTGAAGGTCAGGTTGACGAACGAGAAGCCCTCGCGGTTCACCGAGCGCATCTCTTCGATGCCGGCGATGGTGTTGAGCTGCTCTTCGATGGGCTGGGTGACCGCGCTCTCGATCTCCTCGGGGCCGGCGCCGGGCAGCGCGGTAAAGATGCTGACGGTGGGCTGCTCGACGGCGGGCAGCAGATCGACCCCGAGCTTGCGGTAGGACATCAAGCCGACAACGACGAGCGCGAGGCTCATCATCAAAGCGAACACCGGTCGGTTCACCGAGATGTCGGCGATGCCGACCCCGCGCGGCTGCTGGTCGGGCGGCACGAGGTGCGGCAGCGCAGAAACGGGGTCGCTCATCGCTGCGCCTTTTTTGCCGCGGCCTCGCCCGCAGGCGGAGTCGGTGACGCACCCACGGGTGTCGGCGTCGTCGGCGTCGTCGGCGTCGTCGGCGGCGGCGGCGTCGGCGTCGGCGGCGGACCGGTGTCGATCTCGACGGGCGCGCCGGGGAACAAGCGGGCAATGGCCGTGATGATGACCTGGTCACCCGGCTTCACGTCGCCCGACACGAGGGCGTCTGAGCCCCGCTTGCGGAGCACCTGCACGCGGCGCTCAGCGGCTTTGCCGTCGTCGACGACGTAGATGCGGGTGACGCCGGCCAGGCTCGACACCGCGGTCTCGGGCACGGCGATCACGGCTTCGTCGACGCCGGTGACGACGTGGGCGCGGGCAAAGGTGCCGGGCTTGAGCTTGCCGTCGGCGTTGTCGAACACGGCCTCGATCGGAAACGTCCGCGATGCCGCGTCGACCATCGGACCGACGCGGGCCACGGTGCCCCGCGCCCGGGCCGACAGCGGGCCGGCTTCGACGTCGAGGGCGAGGCCTTTGACGACGACGTCGGCGTAGCGCTCGGGCACGTCGCCGCGCAGCTTGAGGCTCGAGCTGACGACGACGCGGGCGACGGGCTGGGCCGGCTTCACGAGCTCACCGAGCGAGACCAGGCGCTCGGCGACAACGCCGGCGACGGGGCTGACGATGCTGCTGTCGGCGACCCGCTTCTTTGCCAGTCCCAGCGCCGCGCGCCGCGATCGGGCGACGGCGATGTTGGCCAGGGCGTCGTCGTGGGCGGCGGAGTACGCGGCGTCGGCGATGGCGTCGCGGCTGCGGGCGGTGTCGAGGTCGGCGGCGGCGGCGACCTTTTTGTCGGCGAGCTCCTGGATGCGGGCCAGGTTGCGGCGGGCGTCGTCGCGGTCGGCGGAAGCCCGACGGACCCCGGCCACCTGCTCGGGCGTGGCGTCGTCGAGCTTGCCGTCGTCGACGCCGACGCGGGCCAGGGCGGTGGCGTAGTCGGCGTCGGCCTGGGCCGCTTGCAGCCGCGGCACGTGGGGGGCGAGCTGCACCAGCAGGCCACCCTCTTTGACGTCGTCGCCGAGGTCGGCGGCGACGCGCTCGACACGGCCTTCGACCTCGGCCGACACCGTGACCTCTTCGGCGCCGGCCAGGGTGCCGGTGATCTCCACGACGCGATCGACGCGCTCTTCGCGGGCCTGGAGCGTGCGCACGACCATGGGCTTGCCCGCCCCCTTGCCACCCTTGGGCCCTTCAGGCTCCTGGCCACACCCGGCCACCACCACGGCGACGGCCCCGACCAGCGACAAGGCGACGACGACAAAAGTGGTCTGGGCGGCGGACTTCACGGTGACTCCCACGTCGTCTCGGATGCCCGGTCGGCTCTACCGTCGCAAAGAGCGGCTTGACAGCCCATCGCTGCCCACTTAGGTGTGTCGTCGTCGCTGGCGTAGCTCAGTTGGTAGAGCATCTGCCTTGTAAGCAGGGGGTCCCGGGTTCAACTCCCGGCGCCAGCTGAGAACGCAGACCGAAGTCATCCTTCGGTCCCTGATTTGGTCTGGCAGCCCTGAAAAGCTGCAGAAAGGTTGTGGACGGAGGGGTACCCAAGTGGCCAACGGGAGCAGACTGTAAATCTGCCGTATTTATACTTCGAAGGTTCGAATCCTTCCCCCTCCACCACCTTTGGCTGTTCGCATTGACTCGTCGCTGGCACTCGTCTCGAATTTGTTTCTGGCCCCTGGCATTCTGTTCTTGATTCCTTCTGCGTCGCGGGGTTAACTCAGCTGGTAGAGTGCCAGCCTTCCAAGCTGGATGTCGTGGGTTCGAATCCCATACCCCGCTCCGCTGCCATAGCTCAGTTGGTAGAGCGCGTCCTTGGTAAGGACGAGGTCCCGGGTTCAAATCCCGGTGGCAGCTCCAAAAAAGCAACAGGAACGGCGCCGTCAGGCGCCGTTCTTGTTTCTGTCTAATGCCCGTGGCGACGCTGCTCCATGCACCAACCAATCGGGTGGGCTGATTGCGCCATCACCATCGGTGAAAACTCGCGCAGCCGCCACGGCGAAGTGAGGCGGCGAAGTGTCAG
>JBKJNL010000858.1:0-4198 GCA_046593615.1 Myxococcota bacterium
GATTCCATTGTCGGCACGATCGGCGCCGGCACCAGCGAAATCCAGCGCTCGATCATCGCCAGAAACGTCCTCGAGATCGGGTTCTGATCATGAATTTGACCAACGACCAGGGCGACCTCGACGCCGCCGCAGCCTTTGACCGCTTCTGCCAGGAGCGCCTCGCGCCCCGGGCCAAGGCCGTCGACGAAGGCGGCACCATCCCGAAGCAAAGCTGGACCGACCTCAAGGAAATGGGCTTCTTCAGGATGCACTATCCCGAAGAGGTCGGCGGTCTTGACGTATCATGGGTCGTCAGGGCCATGGCCCAGGAGTCACTGGCAAAGGCGTGCGCGGCGACGTTTTTGTCGACGGGGGCGTCGATCGGCTTGTTCGGCGCGCCCATCTTTGCTTATGGGACGAAAGAGCAGAAAGACCGCTGGCTCAAGCCCATCTTGAACGCCGACCTGATCGGCTGCTTTGCACTGACGGAGCCCGAGGCCGGCACCGACGTCCAGGCCATCCGCACGTCGGCACAGAAGACCGACACCGGCTGGCTGTTGAACGGCGAAAAGGCGCTGATCACCAACGCCCCGTGCGCCGATGTCGCCGTCGTCATGGCCGTCACGAACAAGGAAGCCGGCGCCGGCGGCGTCACCATGTTCGTCGTCGACCTGACCAAGCCCGGCGTCACGCGCGGCAAGGCCTACAAAAAGATGGGACTGCGCGGCTCGGAGACGGGCGGGCTGGTCTTCGAAGATGTCGCACTGTCGAACGAAGACGTCGTCGGCGAGGTCGGCCAGGGCTTCATCCAGGCGATGCAGACCCTCGAGCTCGGCCGCGTCGGCATGTGTCACTTCGGCATCGGCATCGCCGAAGCCGCGTACGACGCGTCCCGCAGCTACGCGAAGGAGCGAAAGGCGTTCGGCAAGCCCATCGCGCGTTTGCAGGCCGTGCACTTCAAGATCGCCGACATGAAGATCGAGATCGACGGCGCGCGCTTGATGGCCCGCCAGTGCGCCTGGCGGAAGCACAACGGCGAGCACCTCGGCATCCTCGCTTCGGTCGCCAAGGTCTATGCGACCGAGAGGGCGGTGCGCGTCACCGACGCCGCTGTGCAGGTGCACGGCGGCTGGGGCTACACCGACGACACCGTCGTCGAGCGCCTCTACCGCGACGCCCGCCTGGGGCCGATCGGCGAAGGCACCAGCGAGATCCAGCGCGAGCTCATCGCCCGCGAGCTGCTCGATGGCTGAGGGCGTCGTTCACGCATGTGCCGGTGGGCACGTCGTGGCCCTGAGGCTCAGCGACGGCGTCGAGCTGTGGCGCGCCACGATCGGGATGCACGTGCAGCCCCACGCCCTCATCGTGCTCGGCGACGACGTGGTCGCCAGCGGCAGCTTCGGCGTCTCGTGTTTCGAAGGCACCACGGGTCGCCTCAAGTGGCGGGTGCCCGTCACGAACCTGCTGGGTGCCAGCGCCGACGTGCGCCTGTCGATCGTCGACGGCGTCGTCGTCGTCGGCGTCATCGGCACGGTCACCGGCATCAACCTGGCCACGGGCCAACGGGTCTGGCACGCGCCCTTGAAAGGGCTGGGCGTCGGCCACGTCGTCGTCGGCCGGCCCCTTGAGCTGGAGCGCGCGTCATCATGAGCATTGTCCTCGTCGACGATGCCGACGGCGTTCGCACGCTGACCTTGAACCGCCCCGAGCGCAGAAACGCGCTCTCTCCCGAGCTGGTCGAGACGTTGACGTCGTCGTTGGCGGCGGCGGATCGCGATCCCGCGGTGAAGGTGGTGCTGCTCACCGGCGCCGGTCCTCTTCACGGCGAAGCGATCGACAAGCAGGCCTTTTGCGCCGGCGGCGACCTCGGCGGCGGGCTGACCGGCGACGGATTCTTTGAGCAACACATGTCGCGTGGATCGTTCGCCGAGCTGCTGCTGACGTTCCGACGCATGAAGACCCCGACCGTCGCCGCGGTGAACGGACTGGCCCTCGGCGGCGGCGTCGGCCTCGTCCTCGCCTGCGACCTCGCCGTCGCCGCCGACGACGCCCGACTGGGCACGCCCGAGGTCAAGCGCGGCTTGTTCCCGATGATGATTGCCGCCCTCATCGACGAGGTGCTGCCCAAAAAGGCCGCGATGGAGCTGATGCTGCTCGGCGGTGAGGTCCAGGGCGCCCGCGCCGTCGAGCTCGGCGTCGTCAACAAGGTCGTGCCGCGCGCCGCCGTCGTCGACGAAGCCCGGGCCATGGCCAGGAAGCTGTCGTCGTTGTCGCCGGCGGTGCTGGCCCTCGGCAAGCGCGCGGTCACCCTGCAGCGCGACATGCCGTTTGAGCAGAAGCTGATGTTCTTGCGCGATCAGCTGACCTTGAACCTGCAGCTCGACGACGCCGCCGAGGGCGTGAGCGCGTTCCTCGAGAAGCGTGACCCCGTCTGGAAAGGCCGCTGACTCATGACCGTGATGGACGCCAAGATCAAAGAGCTCGAGGACCGCATCGCGAAAGTGAAGCGGATGGGCGGCGAAGCCGCTGTCCAGAAGCAGCACGACGCCAAAAAGATGACCTGCCGCGAGCGCGTCGACCTGTTCTACGACAAGGTCGACGGCGTCACCACGTTTCAAGAGATCATGTTGCACGCCCACCACACGTCGGAATCCCCGATGATGGCCGGCCGTGACACCCCCGCCGATGGCGTCGTCATCGGCACCGGCCTCGTCGACGGCCGCCCGGTCGCGGTCATCGCCTATGACTTTACAGTCATGGCCGGCAGCATCGGCCACAACACTGAAATGAAATGCAGCCGGCTGCGCGAGATCGCATTGGACCGTCGCATGCCCATCGTCTGGCTGCTCGACTCCGCTGGCGCCCGCGTGCAAGAGGCGACGACGGCGATGTTCGCCGGCTCGGGCCAGATGTTCTTCGACCAGGTGATGATGTCCGGCGTCGTCCCGCAGGTGGCAGCCATGATGGGCCCGTGCGCGGCCGGCACCGCCTACATCCCCGGCCTCGCCGACTTCGTGCCGATGGTGAAGGGCACGTCGTCGATGGCGCTGGCGGGCCCACCCCTCGTCAAGGCCGCCACCGGCGCCGACGTCACCGCCGAAGAATTGGGTGGCAGCAAGGTGCACTGCCGCGAGTCCGGCGTCGGCGACCTCGAGGTCAAAGACGACGCCGAGATGCTGACCACCATCCGCACCTGGCTCTCGTTCCACCCGTCGTCGTGCGACGAGGCGCCGCTGCGCTACCCGACCACCGACAGCCCGCTGCGCCGCATCGACGACGCCGCCACGCTCATCCCCGAGAACACGCGCTCGCCGATGGACATGCACGGCCTCATCGATCGCCTGCGCGATCAAGACGGCCCGATGCTCGAGCTCAAGCCGAAGTGGGGCATGGCCATCATCTGCTCGCTGGTTCGCCTCGACGGCCGGCCCCTCGGTGTCGTCGCCAGCAACAGCAAGCACATGGGCGGCGTCTTGACCAACGACCCCGCCGACAAGGCCGCCAAGTTCATCGAGACCTGTGATGCCTTTGGCATCCCGCTGCTCTTCTTGCAGGATGTGCCGGGCTTCATGGTTGGCATCAAGACCGAAAAAGAAGGCATCATCAGGCACGGCGCAAAGATGCTGTTCGCGGTGTCGCGGGCCACAGTGCCGAAGCTCACCGTCGTCGTCCGCAAAGGCTACGGCGCCGGATATTATGTCATGTGTGGCAAGGGTTACCGGCCTGATTTGATCGTCGCGTGGCCCAACGCAGAAATTTCGGTCATGGGGCCAGAAGGCGCCGTGAACATCGCCTTTCGCAAGCAGATTGAAGCGTCAGAAGACAAAGAGGCGGTCCGGGCCGGGCTCGTCGAGTCGTTCCGCGATTTGATAAACCCGTACGTGCCCGCGGCGCGCACGTACATCGACGACGTCATCGACCCGCGCGACACGCGCCGCATCCTGTGCGCGGCGCTGTCGACAGCGGTGCGCAAGAAGCCGCACCTGCCGCCGCGCAAGCACGCGATCATGCCCGTCTGACTTTTGCGTTTGCAGGCGGCCAAGGTTCGCCTCGCTGCGCTCGCGCCGCAGCCCGTGAACCCGCCACGCAGCGTTCGCCCGCGAACTTTTCGGAGATCCTCATGTCCCTCGACGACAAAGTCATCATCACCTGTGCCCTGACCGGCGCCCTCGCCAACCGCGACCAGTGCCCGGGCATCCCCTGCACGCCCGTCGAGATC
>JBKJNL010000901.1:0-3832 GCA_046593615.1 Myxococcota bacterium
GAACGTGCACGTGGAACTCGCGGTTCTCGAACGCCTCGGGCGCGATGCCGAGCTCGTGGGCGTTGCTGCGCACGTAGGTCATCGCCGCCGTCGCCGACTCCTTCATGACGTCGCCGAGCTGGCCGGTCAGCGTCACCGTGCCCTTGCCCGGCATGCGGCTGGACTCGATGAACAGGATGTCGCCACCGACCGGCGTCCAGGCCAGGCCGACGGCAACGCCGGGCAGCGTGGTGCGCTCGGCGCGCTCGTCGAAGTGCTTCTGCTTGCCGAGCAGCGTGTTCAACTTCTCGACGGTGTCGACGACAAGCGGCACCGCCTTTTTGTCGACGCTGCGGGCCACCTGCAGGGCGACCTGGCGGCACAGCCGCGTGACCTCACGCTGCAGCTGGCGAACGCCGGCTTCTCGCGTCCAGCCGCTGATCAAGTCGGCCAACACCGCGTCGGTGATGACGAGCTGGTTCTCATCGAGGCCATGCTCCTTGAGCTTCTTGGGGATGAGGTGCTTGCGGGCGATGGCCAGCTTCTCGCGCTGCGTGTAGCCCTCGATGTCGATGATCTCGAGGCGGTCGCGCAGCGGCGGCGACAGCGCCGACAGGTCATTCACCGTACAGATGAACAGCACTTCCGAGAGGTCGAAAGGCAGCTCCATGTAGTGGTCGGTAAAGGTGCCGTTCTGCTCGGGATCGAGGACCTCGAGCAGCGCGGCCTCGGGATCGCCGGCCCAGCCTTTGCCGAGCTTGTCGATCTCATCCAGCAAGAAGACGGGGTTCTTCACGCCGGCTTTCTTCAACGCATGGATGACGCGGCCGGGCATGGCGCCGACATACGTGCGGCGGTGACCGCGGACCTCGGCTTCGTCGCGCACGCCGCCGAACGACACGCGCTGGAAGGGACGGCCAAGCGCGTCGGCGACGGACTGGCCCAGGCTGGTCTTGCCGACACCGGGAGGCCCGGCGAGGCAGAGGATCGTCGCCTTTGAGGTGCCCGTCATCTCGATCACGGCGAGGTGCTCGAGGATGCGCTTCTTGACGTCTTCGAGACCCGTGTGGTCTTCGTCGAGCTTCTGCTGGACCTCGTCGATGGTGGCTTTGCCGTCTTTGTCTTGGGACCGCACGTTCCACGGCAGCTCGAGGATCCAGTCCAGGTAATTGCGGATGACACCCTGCTCGGGTCCCGAAGCCTGCCCCTGCAACCGCGACAGCTCGCGCTCGGCGACCTTCCTGACCTCGGGGGGCAGGTCGGCTTTTTCCAGGCGCTCCTTGAGCTTGTCGGCGTCGTTCTTGTCGTCGTCGCCCAGCTCTTTTTTGATGGCCTTCATCTGCTCGCGCAGGATCGCTTCCTTCTGGCCCTTCTGGAATTCCTTGCGGACCTCGTTGTCGATCTTCGAGCGGACCTCACCGGCGGTGCGCTGCTCGACGACCAGCTTCAGCACCTCTTCGATGCGGGCGCCGACGTCGACGGCGAGCAGCACCTGCACCTCGCGGGCGACGGGCAGGCCCATGGCGGCGGCCGTGCGGTCGGCGGTGCGGCCGGGTTCTTTCTCGTCGAGGATGGACTCGATGGCCCGGGCAAAGGCGCCGCCGGCCTGCTCTTTCACCTCGCCGAGCTCGGCGCGCAGGGCCTCGTGCAGCTCGCGGGCAGCGAGCTCGTCGTCGGCGCGCTCGGCCAGGCCGCGGGTCATGGCGATGAGGTGCGGCGCAGCCTGCGTGATCGACTCGAGATGCACGCGGCTGATGCCCTCGAGGGTCACCTGGTAGCCGCGCGGCATGCGCTGCACCTTGGCGATGCGGGCGACGACGGCGATGTCGTGCAGATCGTCGAGCCCCGGGTCTGTGACCGAAGCGTCTTTCTGCACGGCGACGGCGACCAACCCGCCCAGCGGCGTGGCGTTGACGAGGGCGACGGACTGCGGGCGTCCGACGGGGATGGTGGCCACGGTCCCCGGCAGCAACACGCCATCGCGCAGCGGCAGGAGGGGAAGAGGTTGAGCGTCTTGGGTCATTCGATCGTGGTGCTGACTCGACATGTGTCACTCCCTGGACTGCCACCGGCGGGGCTTGGATGCGCCGTCGGCGACGTCGTCGCAGCCGGCGAAACGCGCGGCTGGTTTCGAAAACCGTAACCGCAGTCCGTTTTCGGACAACTGTCAGCTTCGTGGCAGTTCGGGGCGGCGTAACCTCGGGCCATGCGCACCGCCGTCAAGTCCTTCTGGGCGCCCTTCCGGTCCCTGTCGCCCGCCAGCTGGCTGCTCTCGGTCGCCGTCTTTGCCGGCCTCGGGTTGGCCATGAACGGTCTCGGCCACGCCCTGTCGATCGCCTGGTTCAAGAGCTGGTGGCAGGTCGCCCCCTGCTACCTCGGCTACGTGCTTCCTCTGGCGGTGCTGCTGCGTCCGCTGCGCCTGGCGGAGCAATGGCGCTGGTCGATCCTGGCCTTTATTCCGCTCGAGCTGGTCGGGTACGCGCTCGGCACCAGCGTCATCGCCGACGACAACGTGGTCGCCGCCGTCGTCGGACCGCACAACTTCACGCTGGCGATGGTCTTGATCGTCTGCCCGACGCCCCTGATCGGCAACGCCATCGTCGACGTCGTGCGGCGCATCGGCTCGCGCTTCGGCCCACCGCCGACCTCGGCGCCCTGATGTTTCGCTTCAAGCCGCCGGCCCGCACCAACGTCATCGACATCTACGACGACCACGCCGACGCCTGGTGGGACTTCGCCGATCCCATCTTCGAGCCGCTGCACGCGCTCCTGCCGGCCCGCGCGCAGTTCCTTGATCGCCAACGCATCGACGTCGCCGGCAAGCGGGTCGTCGACGTCGGGTGCGGCGGCGGCTACGTCGCCGGCCTCTTGCGCGATCGCGGGGCCCACGTCGTCGCCGTCGACGTCGCCCGCAAGGCCGTGCTCGCCGGCGTGCGCCACGACGCCGGAGCCACGGCTCCCATCGCCTATGCCGAAGCATCGGCGACGCGGCTGCCGCTGCAGGATCGCTCCGTCGACGTCTGCGTCTGCACCGATGTGCTGGTGCACCTGCCGGCCTCCGTCGGCGGCGCCGCGGCCGGGCTGAAGGAGATGGCCCGCGCCCTCAAGCCGGGCGGCACGCTGTGGTTCTCGACCATCAACGACACCGCGCTGGCGCGCTTCCTCTACATCACGCTCGCCGAGGACGTGCTCGGCGTGATCCACAAGGGCACCCACGATCCGTCGACGTGGCTCTCACCCGCGGCCATGACGCGGCTGCTCGACGACAGCGGCCTCGACCTCTTGAGCGCCGAAGGCTTCGGCCCCGTCGGCGTCGAGCGCAAGCGTGGGCGTGGCAAGCAGCTCGGCTTGAAGATGGGCCGCGTGCCGACGTTGCAGGGCTTCTGGCAGGGCCACGCCACCAAGAGGAGCCCGTGAGCGACCGGCCCCCGATCGTCGGGCGGGCCCGCTGAACGGGCCGCGCACCCGTGTTCCGCCGTCGACGGCGGCGGAGCTTGTGCCGTCCGCGGTGACTCGGGCCCAGGTACCCCGCTCCGGGGCCGCTCGGGCCCAGGCCGCCGCGGCGCTCGCCTCGATCGTCTTTGACGGCGCGCTGGCCACGCGCATCGTGCCGGCCTTGCTGCGCGGCGTGGCCGTCGACGACGAGCGTCGCTGGCTCAAGGACGTCGTCTATGGCGCCGCCGTCTTGCGGCTGCGCTTGCGCCACCTGCACGGCGACGACGTCGAGGGGTGGATCGACCACGTCTTTGACGACGACGACGATGGTGGCGGCGACAACAACGACGACGACTGCGATGGCTGGCGCTGGCCGGCCGATCCAGTCGTCCGCCTGGGCCTGCGTCGCAGCTGTCCG
>JBKJNL010001034.1:0-3090 GCA_046593615.1 Myxococcota bacterium
GGGTGCTCGGAGTAGCGCTCGGCCGACGCCACCAGCGCCAGCACGTCGTCGTCGGAGAGGTACGCGCCGTTGTTCGTGCCGCGCTTGCGAGGGCCGACATCGACGACGAAGCGGACGTCGGTGACCGTCGGGTGGCCTTTGGTGAGGGTGCCGGTCTTGTCGAACACCAGGACATCGAGCTGCTGCGCCCGCTCCAGCGCTTCGGCGTTCCTGACGAGGATGCCGTTCTCGGCCGCCTTGCCGGTGCCGACCATGATGGCGGTGGGCGTGGCGAGGCCCAGCGCGCACGGACAGGCGATGACGAGGACAGCGACGGTCGGCAGCAGCGTGCCGACGACGCCGGCGCCGGCGACCGCCCAGCCCACGGCCGTCACCGCCGCGACGGCCAGCACCGCGGGCACGAACTTCGACGACACCTGATCGGCCAGCCGCTGGATGGGCGCCTTTGAGCCCTGCGCCTCTTCCACCATGCGGATGATGCGGGCGATGGCCATGTCTTCGCCGACGCCGGTGGCCTGGATCAAGAGGCGACCCTTCTGGTTCACCGTCGCGCCGATGACCTTGTCACCCGCGACGCGCGCCACCGGCAGGCTCTCGCCGGTGATCATCGACTCATCGACCGACGACCTGCCCTCGATGACGACAGCGTCGACGGGGATGCGCTCGCCGGGCCGCACCACGAGAAAATCGCTGACCGCGACGTCTTCGACGGGCACCTCGGTCTCGACCCCGTTCTTGAACAGGCGCGCCGTCTTGGGCTGCAGCCCGGCGAGCTTGCGGATGGCGTCGTTGGCCTGGGTCTTGGCGCGATCCTCGAGGTACTTCCCGAGGAGGATGAGGGTCACGATGATGCCCGCGACCTCGAAGTAGAACATCGTGCCGCCGCTCAGCAGCTCAAAGACGCTGTAGGCAAAGGCCGCGCCGGTGCCGATGGCGATGAGGGTGTCCATGTTCGCGCTCTTGCCGCGCGCGAGCTTCCAGGCGACCTGGAAGAATTCGCGGCCGGCCCAGAAGACGACCGGTGTCGTGAGCGCGAGCTGGAACAGGCCGACGCCGGGAAACATCAGCCCCGCCATCGACACCGCCAGCACCGGCACCGACAACGCCGCCGCGACGATGAGCTTCGTCTTCAGGCCCCGCAGGTGCTTCTGCTCCCGGGCCCGGACATCGTCGGGTCGCTCGACCACCGCGGTCGGCACGAGGTTGTAGCCGGCGCGCTGCACGCTCTCGACGAGCGCCAGGCTGGTGGCGTGACCGCGCACGCGGGCCTTGCCGGTGGCGAGGTTGACGACGGCGCTGTCGACGCCGGGCACGCGGCCCAGCGCCTTTTCGACCCGACCGGCGCACGACGCGCAGGTCATGCCCTCGACGAGGAAGTGCTCGCCATCGTCATGGAAGGGCGCGCCCCCACCGACGCCGGCACCGACGACGCGGCCAGCGACTCTGCCGGCGTCGGCGACGCGGGCGCGCAGGCGCGCGATGTGGCTGCGCAGGTCTTGCAAGAGCTCGCCGAGCTTGCTGAGCACCTGGTGACGAAGGCCCGGCTCGGGAACGACGCGAATGACGATCGAGCCCGTGATGTCGCTGGCGTGGGCTTCGATCACGCCGGGCTGTCGCTGCAGCGCTTCGACGACGACCGCGCAGGCGTCTCTCGAGCCCCTCAGCGCCGGCGCGCGCACCCGCACCCGGGTCATGAGGATGTGCTCCACCGTGAAGCCAGCGTCGGTGAGATCGGCGGCGAGGGAGGCCGTGGTCGTCGTCATTGCGTGCCCTTCAACGAGTGAGACCTCTCAGGAGGAGAGCTGGGGGATGGACTTGATCTGCCTTCGGTGGGTCCAGACCGCGAAGCCGACCAGCGCCCAGATCCACCACGTGGCCACCGGGCTGCGCACCATCGAGCGCAGCACCCAGGCGTGGACCCAGACGAGGGAGGCGACGTAGCCGCCTTGCACGACCTTGCCGCGCAAGCGCTGGGCGCGGGCGGTGCGCTGCACGACGAGCTGCTCTGCAAAGCGCTCGGGCTCCATGCGCGTGAGCAGGGGGGTCGCCTGCTCATCGACGACCCGCAGCAGCGGCAGGTCGCCCGTCAGGGCTTCGTCGTAGAAGACGGCGAGGCGGGCCCGCTGCCGATCGACGACGACGCGTTGCACACCCCGCAGCGCCCGCAGCTGGGCCTCGACCCGCGAGGCCAACACGCCCGCATACAAGAGCGGCGGCACGTGCAGCCGCAGATAGCCGGGGACCCGCTTGAGGACGAGGATCTCGCGCGTCGTCGTCGTCGTCATGCTTGACCCCGGTCGCGTCCCGGCGGCGGCAGCAGCAGGGCTTCGGCGAGGGGGACGGGCTCGTCGTCGGGGACGAGGTCGCGGACCTGGTCGTAGACCCGCAGGCCCGCGCGCAGGCTCTCTTTGAGGACGAAGCGCCCGACCTGATCGCGGGGAACACCTCGCTGCTGGGCGAGGTAGCCGACGCCGACGCCGACGCCAAAGAGGGCGGCGGTGCCGCCGAGGAGGATGCGCCAGCTCATGATCGACCCCTGGTGATTCCGTGGGCGAGCTCGACTTCGACGTCGCCGCCCATGACGTGCGCCATGCAGCCGAAGCGCTCGCCCGGCAGAAAGGCTTTCTTCAGCAGGCTCTCGGCTTCGAGCTTTCCCGGCGGGCTCAAGTGCTCTTCGCCGGCCAACACGTTGGCCTTGCAGGCCCCACAAGCGGGCGTGATGCCGCAGCAGCGCACATCGGTGGCGTTCGCGAGACGCGCGGCCTCAAGCAGGGAAGTGCCCTCGTCGACGACGACGGTCTTGCCGGCGGGGAGCAGCGTCACCCTTGGCATCACGGGCCCGGCTTGTCGGCGGCGGTCCCGACGGAGGCTGTCCCGACGGCGGCGGCGGCGCCGACGGCGGCGGCTTCTTCTTCTCGGATCTCGGCGATGAGATCGTCGAAGCGTTCTTTTTGCGAGGCCACGACCTCGCGGCCTTTGCGGAACGTGCCGCGCACCGCGGGGCCCGACACTTCTTTGATGCGCGGCCAGTTCCGCCCGATGAGGAACCCCACCGCGATGCCGATCGTGAGGGGAACGGCGATGCGACCA
>JBKJNL010000178.1:0-3803 GCA_046593615.1 Myxococcota bacterium
AACGGCGACGACTGCTCGCGGGCCATCCGCGACGTCGACCTGCTGCTGATCACCAGACCGCCCGCGACGATGGCGCTCGACGGCTTGCTCATTCGGGGGCGCTGCCGCGTGACACTCCGGCAACGCGAGGCCGCACGTCGGGACTTCGAGGAATTCCTGCGACAGACGCCCCTCGGCGATGCCCGCCGCGCGACCGTCAAGGCGCAGTTGGACGCCCTGTGAGCGCGCTGCGGAGGCAGTCGGTGACGCGGGCGTTTTCGTTGATCGAGGTCATGGCCGCGAGTGCGATCTTCGCCGCCGGCCTGGCGGCGATCTTCACGGCCTTTGGCACATCGACGACGCTGTTTGAGCACCAGCGGCACATGACCCACGGCATCCACCTCACCGAGGGCAAGCTCGAAGAGCTCTTGCTGCGCGTCTCGTCGGATTCGGAGCTGGCCGCCGGCGCGGTCTTTGGCCCCGAGTGGTTCGACGCCCGCGCCTTTCCCGCACCGGCCGGCTGCCCAAACGCCACCGCCGGCGACCCGCCCGCGACGGCGGGCTGTCGCTACCGGGTCACCTGGAGCTCGAGCCCAAGCGGCGTGCGCGGCGTGCGGGTCACGACAGTGACGACGTCGTGGCGCGAGCGCGGTGGCACGCGCAGCACCTCTTTTTCAACGCAGCGCAATTGAGCAGGCCGCCATTGACCACGCACTCTCTCAGGCCTGCCCCGTCGAGCCGGGGCTTCAACTTGATCGAGGTCGCGGTGGCCTCGGTGATGGCCGGCATCATCGCCATCGCCGCCATCTCGTCGTTCGCGGTGCTGAACCGCCTGCTGGTGCGCCTGCAGGCGGAATCCGGCGCCAGCGACGACGCCAAGACCTTGATCGACTTCTTGATCACCGACCTGCAAGCCGTCGGCGGCGGCGCGGTGCGCCCCTGGATGGCCTTGTGGGTCGAGGACGGTGGTGACCCGACGGCGCGGGCCCGCTGCGCGCGCTTCGGCCAGAATCCGTGCGGGACCTCCGACCGCGTCACCGTCGCCCTCGTCGTGCCCGACAGCCGCAGCTGCCCGATCACGCGCATGACCGACAGCGAGATCTTCACCGACACCAACGGCCCGGAATGCTGCTTCGTCAAGCTCGGCGAAAACGACGGCGGCGGCTTCGTCGACCGCGACAGCGGCCTCAAGATGCATGTCGTGGCCGTGCGCAACGGGGCGAGCCGCCAGGTCTCGCTGTCTGGCCTCACGAACCCCGGCACCGGCACCACGCCGTGCTCGATGCGCTGGGCACCAGGGCCGATGGCCGGCATCGACAACAAAGACGGCGACACCCTGCTCGACGCCGTCGACACCGACGCCGCTGGCGTCCTGCCCTCGGTCTTTGACGGCGGGACGGTCACCGCGGTCGCCATCCGCACGCTCTTCCTCGACGAGCGCAGCCACGACCTGTTCGCCTTTGAAGACAAGCGCGACTTCAACGGGGTCGCCGTCACCGTCGACGATGACGAGCGGCGCCGCATCGCCAGCAACGTCTACGACCTGCAGCTGCAGCTCGGTTACGACGGCGACCCCGCCGACGGCCGCCTCGTCGATCGCGGCACCGTCGACGACGAGTGGCTCTACAACGCCCTCGGCGATGGCCTGCCCAGGCCCGTCGGCGTCAACGACCTGCGCATGTCGGCCGTCGGCGTCGTCGTCGGCGTCAACGTCAAAGACCCCGGCTACGCCTCGAGCGCGCAGGTCATCGGCGGCACGGTGAAGTCCCAGCCCGGGACCCACATGCGCAGCGGCATGGGCAAGGCTGCGTTGCGCAACGCCTTTGTCTTTTTCTGATGCCTGCCGACATGCCGGCTGTTCCGCCTGACGACGACCTGTCCGCTGATCTGGAGTCTCTCATGCGTCCTCTGCCGACTCGCAGGATCGCCCGGGCCCGGGGCTACGCCCTGCTCATCGTCCTGCTGGTGCTGGGTCTGATGAGCGTCGGCCTCGGCACCCTGCTCTATTTTCTCGAGGCCTCGGCCCAGACGACGGGCTCGATGCTGGAGCGGCGCCGCGTCTTCTACGCCTGCGACGGCATCGGCCGCGCGGCCACGGTGCTGGCGCAGAGCTACATGGTGACGGCGGCGCCGACGACGGCGGGGCTCATCAAGGGCGTGTGCGACGGCGGCGGCGGCGGCTGCTGTCCGTCGCCGACCATCGGCGGCACCTGCGATGCGGCGAATCCACCGTCGACGACCTCGCGCTTCACGGCGTTCACCAGCGACCCGGCGCTGCCGGGTCCGTCGGCGCTGCCGAGCATCGTGCCGGCCGGCTTCAAGCTGAAGGAGTTCCAGATTGCGTCGCTGGCGCTGCCGTGCCGCGTCGACGGCGATTGCGTCGCGGGCAGCTGCGTCGAGGGCTCGTGCCGCACGGTGGCGCCGCTGCCCAACGGACCCTTCCAGGGCATGAACGCGCGCCAGGACAACATCACCATCGCCCTGCGCGCCGAGCACACGGCGACGACGCAGTTCGCCTGCAAGACGCGCCAGACGCTGACCCTGGGCAAGATCGCGATGTTCCAGTTCTTCCTGTTCAGCGACAGCAGCTTCACCGACTGGCACCCCGGCCCGACGATGCGGGCTTCGGGCCGCATGCACGCCAACGGCACCCTCGGCATCGCCACCGCCTCGCCGATCTACGTCGAACGCGTGACCGCCGCGGGAGACATCCGCTGCCTGAGCGGCAGCGGTGTCGTGCGCGGCTCGTGTGCCGCCGGACAGGCCCGCATCGCCAACCGCCTCAATCCCGACATGTTCAACGACGCGCACTTCGCGTTGTTCGCCCGCACCGACGCCAGCTGGGCGCAGGACGCCTTGCGCGACTACGGCAATGGCAACGCCCAGGACGCCGCCCACGGCGTGCCCCGCCTGCAGCTGCCGGTCGTCGGGTCTCCCGAGGTGCAGCGCGGCTTCGACGCCGCCAACAACGTCATCGAAAACAGCAACCGCGTCGGCACCGTCGCCGTCGCCAACTCGCGGCTGTTGATCGATCCGGTGCGCGCTCTCGACGCGGTCGACGTCAAGGAACAGAAGATGGCCTTCAAGGCCGACATCCGCATCATCAACGGTGTCTGGTATTTGAAGGATCCTGGAAACCCGACCAGCTGGCCCGGAATTCCGATCTGGTCCGACCACGGGACCTACCGGCGTACGCCGCAAAACGACCTGGTGACCGGCGCCGACGCCACGTCGGTGGTCGGGCAGCGGCAGCTGGCCGGCGCCACCTCGCTCGGCTGGGGTGGTCGGGTGCCGTTGCGTTACTCCTACTATGCAATGGATCCAACAACTGACCAGTTGATCTATGATCAAGACACGGCCACCATCCCCGCGTCCCATCGCGCCGTCGTCAGCTACGGCGCGCTGTTTCGCGATGTCGCCGCCGGCCGGCACGCGGCGGTGTGGCGCCCCGGCGTGCGCACGCTGCGGACCCGCGCGGTGAACGCCACCGCGACGTCAAAGGAGTCGTGGTGCGAAGGCGGCGAGACGGATCAGCCGGTGTTCGCGGCGATGCTCGACGCGCTCGCCCTCGACACCGCAGCCACGCCGTGCCCGCCGACACCCACTGGTCAGCCGGGCTTCTCGCCGGCCAACACGCCGTTCAGCCGGGGCAGCGGCTTGTTGGCCGCGACCCGCAGCGGCTTTCGGGAGGGCTTCGCCGAGCACGAAGCCTGCGGCACCGCCGACATCGCCGGCGGCATTGGCAGCTGCGGCAACCGGGCCATCGCCAACGCGCTCCCGCTCAACTTCGATGTCAACGCCTTGCAGGACGCCCTCGCCGACAC
>JBKJNL010000316.1:0-7765 GCA_046593615.1 Myxococcota bacterium
GTTGGCGACCGTGAAGAGCGGCGACGACGTGCAGATGGACGGCGGCGCGGGCTGGGCGAAGATCCACCCGCCGCAGAACGTGTTGACGACGACAGCGGCAGCGTCTTCGACGACGATGACGACACCGGTGGCCGCGGCTCCGACGACGACGACGAGTGCGCCGCCGCCGACGCCGACCGGGACTGCGGCGGGGGCCGCGTGATTCGCTGGCTCTGGTACCCCGCGGTGGTTTTTGGCGCGCTCGCCGCGTGGCTGCTCGCCGAGCCGCATCTCACGGCGGGCCAGCTGCCGCTGTTGAACGTGGCCATCTCGGCCGTGGTCATCGCGCTGGTGTTCATCTCGGAGCGCCTGTTGCCCCACCAGCGCCGCTGGCTCGAAGGCCGCGGTGACCTCGTGGCCGACTGCCTGCACAGCCTCGTCGTCTTGCCCGTCATCGTGGTCGTGGCCGAGCTGCTCGATCGCGCGCTGTTGCCGAAGCTCGAGGTCTTTCCCGCCGGCACCCACGTCGTCGTCGAGGCCGTCTGCGCCCTCGTCGTCGCCGAATTCCTGTTCTACTGGCTGCACCGCCTCGCGCACCATTGGGCGCCGCTGTGGCGACTCCACGCCGTGCACCACGGCGCGCCACGCGTGTACTGGGGCAACGCTGGCCGCTTTCATCCCCTCGATCTGGCGCTGACGTTCCCGGTCTACTTCGCGCCGCTGGTGCTGCTCGGCGTGAGCCCGCAGGGCTTCGCGCTGTTCCTCAGCATCAACGCCACCACCGGCATCCTCGAGCACGCCAACGTCGGCTTCCGCGCCGGCCCGCTGAACTTCTTGTTCAACAGCGCCCAGCTGCACCGCTTCCACCACGCCGACAACGTCGACGTCTCGCGCCACAACTACGGCAAGGTGCTGTGCATCTGGGACGTGGTCTTTCGCACCCACCACCTCGATCCCGAGGGCGACGTGGGCGAAGTCGGCGCCGGTCACGCCGTGCCGGTGACCTTCTTTGCCCAGCTCGCCCACCCGTTTCGCGCCTGGAAGAAGCACCCATGAGAGCCCTGCTGCTGCCTCTGCTGCCGCTGCTGCTGTGCGCCGGCTGCGCCACCGCCCCGCCGGCGTCGCACGTGCCATCGACGTCACCCGACATCGAGCGCGTGGTGCGCGAGGGCCGCGATGGTCTGCGTCCGCGCTGCCTGGCGCTCGATGCGCCGTTGAATTTGTTCTTTCGCTGGAACGAAGCCGACCGCTACGCCCGCACCGTCGAAGCCACGCGCGACCCCCGGCCGTGCAGCGCCTGGCGCGCGGTCATCGCCGAGCGGCGCGAGGGCTGGGTGCCGGTGCCCATCCACCACACCCGCGACGACGCCCGCGACGACGTCACTGCTGTAGTCAACGTGCTCGGCGTCGCCCTGCCTGACGACGTCGTGCTCGAGCTCGAGCAGGTCCGGGGTGGTGCCCGACAGATGCGCGCCCGCGGCGTCGGCGTCGACGAGGTGCTGGCCAGACAGACGCTGCCGCTGACGCTGGCGGACAACGCCGACCTCACCGAGCGCTACGGCCACGGCTTTGCCGGTGCCGTCTACGCCCGCGCCGTCCACAACGAAGCGAACAACGCCTGGGCCTTTGCGCGCCTCGAAGAGGACATGACGCGCATGCTCGGCGCCGGTGAAGCGCAGGCCCTGCAGGAGATGAAGGCCCGCGACAACGTCGTCGTGCTGGTGTCGATGGGCCTCGGCTGGGACGAGACCGTCGACGAACACACCGTCGGCTACGTCAAGGCGTTCGTCGAGACCGTGCAGAGCATCGGCGTCCCTGTCGAGGTGCTCGAGCGCAACACCTGGGGCGGCCTCGCGGAAAACGCGGCGCTCCTGCAAAAGACCGTCGAGCGCCACCTGGCCGCCGGCAAAGACGTCGTGCTGCTCGGGCTCTGCAAGGGCGTGCCCGAGCTGCTGGCCGGTGCTGTGGCCGCGGTGGCCCCGACCCTCGACGACGCCCGGGCCCAGACCAGGCGCGCCGCCGATCGGGGCCGCGTCGTCGGCGTGATCAACATGAGCGGCATGTTGAGCGGCATCCTGTTTGGCGATTGGGTCGCGCCCTTCGCCACGCCGCTGGCGGCCGGTGGCGCCGTGCTCGGGGCCATCCCACTGCGCACGGTGCAGGAGACCGGGCACTACATGGCGGTGCTGCCGCAGCTGTCGACGTCAAAGGTCGAGCGCTTCACAGCGGCGTTCCTGCCCGGGCTGCCGAGCGACGCCGTGTACATCGACGTCGTCGGCGTCGTCCCCGGCGACGGCCTGCTCGTCGAAGACATCGGCGCCATGGGCCCGTTCATCGAGGCCGATCGCCGGCGCGACCTGGCAAAGGCCGCCAACGACGGCTTCGTGCGCTACCCCGGCAACGAGCTGCCGCGCACCGTGCCGGGCCGCGGCGCTGGCAAAGCGGACGCCGTCGAGCCGCTGGCAGCGCGCCACTACACGGTTGTCATGAGCGGCTCGCACATGTTGTTCGACGGCGCGTTTGGTCCGTGGTCGATGGCCAGCCTCGACAACCAGCGGGCGCTGTTTCGGGCCACCGTCAACTTCGTCGTCGACGCCCCAGCCCCTCCTGCAGCCCCCCCTGCCGCTGCTCCTGCAGCAGCAGGGCCGGCCGTCGCCACCACCCCCGTCACAGCAGGGCGCGCGCCATGAAGCTGCTGGTGCTGTTGAACGATCGCGCCCGCGACGGCGCCAGCGAGGCCGTGCTGGCCCAGCTCGAAAAGACCTTCTTTCGCCACGCGCTGCGCATCGAGCGGCCGGCGTCGATCGGCGAAGCGCAAGCGTTGCTGCGGGCCGCCACCGACGTCGACGTGGCCGTGGTCGCCGGCGGCGACGGCACCGTGAACGTCGCGCTGCAGGCCCTGGCAGGCGGATCGGTGCCGCTGGGCGTCCTGCCGCTCGGCACCGCCAACGACCTCGCCGACGAGGTCGATCTGCCGCAGGACCTCGCGCACGCCTGCGAGGTCATCAAGCTCAAGCGCTGCAAAGAGCTCGACGTCATCGCCGTGCGTTCCGTGGGCCTCGGCGTCGACGGCGGCGGCAGCAAAGCGAGCGCCGAGCGCTTGTTCGTCACCAGCGGCGGCACCGGACTCGCCGCCGACGTCGCCGTCGACACCAACCGCTTCAAGACGGCGATGGCCCGCATCCCCGGCGTGCGCGACGTCGTGCGCTCGCTGGGCAAGGAGCTGTACCAGCTGTTCCTCGTCAAGGAATTCGTCTTCCCCGCTGAGCACGTGCGCCGGCTGCACCTCACCTGGGACGACAACCGCGCGACGGGCGGGCGCGAGGTCGAGACGGCGTTGATCATGATCAACAACCAGGCCGTGGTCGGCGGCTCCTTCGTGATCGCGCCCCAGACCAGGAACGACGACGGCCGCTTCTGCGTCTCGGTGTTCCTCGATCAAGAGGGACCGGCGCTGGCGAAAACGACGTCGCTGTTGCGCCAGGGCCGCTCGCCGGGCCCGCAGTCGATCCTGCAGATCGAGACCACGAAGCTCACGCTCACCGCCGTCGACGGCAAACCTGTGCGCTTCTTTGGCGACGGCGAGCTGCTCGCCGACACCGACGCTTCGCTGGAGCTGTTCGTGCGGCCACGCGCCGCGCGCGTCATTGTTCCCTGACCCCCTCGCACGCTCTCAGGCAGTCGACGCGAGGGCGCGGCTGACGATGGCCGCCTGGCGGCACAGCTCGATGTCTTCGTCGGTGACGACGCCGCCCGGACCCCGCAACGCCGCGAGGCGCGCGCCGTGACGGCGGCCGATGACGTCCATCTCGCGCACGCGATCGAGCGGCGTGGCCCCCGACGAGCTGAACGACTCGAAGCGACCTTCGAGAGCCAAGAGCGCGGCCTCGGCGAGGGTGGCGTAGACGGCGCGGCCCGGCAGGCCGAGGTCGCAGTCGAGGCGGGCCCGGCCGGGCAGCTCGACGACGCCACCGTCGATGACCAGCACATCGGGGCGCGAGAGCGCGTCCTGGGCGCGGATGGCCGGCGGCAAGGCGACGTCGCACACCACGCAGCCCGGCTTCACCAACGCGATGTCGAGCAGGTCGTCTTTGTGGCCGGTGCGGCCGGCGCACAGGATGATCAAGTCGGCGCGCCCGATCTCGGCGCCGGGCTCGGTCGTGCAGGTGATGCTCGCGGTGCCGCCGCGGATTGCCGCGCTCTCTTCGATGGCCGTCTTCAGCTCGAGCAAGCGATCGCCGCGCGGACCCGCGAGGACGACGTCGCGGTATTCGCCGGCGCAGAGGTGGGCGGCCACCGAGCCAAAGGCCCCGCTGGCGCCGAGCACCAGGCAGCGGGCCGGCAAGAGCCCGCCCTCGTGGCCGTCGTCGTCGTCGTCGCCATTGTCGTCGTCGCTGGCGCCGTCGCTGGCATTGTCGCTGGCGTTGTCGGCGCCGACGAAGCCCATGCGCAAGACCGCCGAGCGGGCCGCGGCAAAGGTGGTGCTCGCCTGGTAGGCGTGCCCCGTCGTCACCGGGATGCGCGCGGTGCGGGCCACGGCGGCGGCGGCCTCGAGCATCGGCCGCGCCGTTGGTCCGAGGGACACGATCTCGGCACCCCAGTCCTGGGCTCGCTTCACAGCCCGGCGCAGTTGGCGGCGCGCGGCGCGCGACGAGACCCCGGCCTGCGTCGCCGGCGTCGAGGGCAGGGCGATCACGAGGCCGTCGGCTTCGACGCCGTCTTTGCCGACGGTGCCTTCGACCTCGCCGAAGCGCCGCGGCGCGGTCTGGGCGACGAGCCACTCGACGACGTTGCGCGCCGGAGCCGGCAGCCGGGCCATGGGCTTCAGCACCGGGTGGCGCCAGAGGTCGCTCTGGTCGCGCGGCTGCACCACAAAAGCGAAGCGACGTCGACGACGGGGCAGCGCGCCGAAGCGCTGCACCTCGGGACCGTCGGCCAGCCGATCGAGCAGGCGCAGCGCCGCCTCTTGCGACGACGTGGCGAGGTCGCCACCGGTCACAAACAGCAGGGCCTCCATGACGCTCCAGTCGAGGTTGTGCGGCAGGGCCACCGACGGATAGGTCGCGGCGATGTGGACGACGCCGCGCTCTTGCAAAAAGGCGACGGCGTGGGCCGCGGCGCGGTCGGTGATGACGATCTTGCCGTCGAGCTCGGCGCCACCAAAGGTCTGCAGCTGTGACCACGGGGCGACGATGACGTCGACGGTGGCCATCTTTGCGACCCAGCGCTCGTGCAGTGGAGCCGAGAGACGCGCCGGGCCCGGCCCTTTGCCAGGGCTCACCGTGAGCGAGGCCACCGAGCGCCGCGCCATCAGCGGCGCGACCACGCGGGCGTAGCCCTCGAGCTGGTTGCGCGAGGTCAGCACCGTCGGCAGGCCCAGGTGCAGGAACGGATCGCCGAAGCGCATCACCCGACAGGCCTCTTCGACGATGGGCACGAGCTCAAGGTCGAGCAGGCCCATGTACATGCCGACCGAGCGCCCACCCAGAAGCTCGGGCTCGGTGCGGGCCAGGTGCCGCAGGCACCAACGCTGGTAGAGCGCGCGCAGGTCGTGGCCGGTGACGACCGGCGTCGTCGTCGGCAGGCGCAAGAGCGCGTCGACCTCGGGGTGCGAAAACGTGTCGCCGCCGACCGTGACGCTCGGAAACAGCCCGCTGACGGCGATGACGTCGACGGCGCCGTCGAGCTCCTGCAGCAGGTGCCGCACCCGCCCGTAGTCGCGGCCGGTGACGTGCCGCACGACGCTGAAGCGCTGCCCGCCGAGCGAAACCTCGAGGTCGGTCTCGGCCCCGGGCTGGGGAGCGCCGAGGGAGATGTTGGCGATCCGTGTCATCGTCTGCCTGTCGCATTCCCTCCCCCGAACGTCGAGTGACGGCGTCGAGAGCCAGGAACGAAGGAACCGAGATGTCCGAGCTGCGCTCTCCTGCCGCCGAGGCCCTGAAGGCCCGCCTCTCCTACGCCCAGTGCTGGGAAGACGCGACCATCCTGAAAGAAGCCCTCGCCGTCGGCCCCGACGACGACGTGCTGTCGATCGCTTCGGCGGGCGACAACTCCTTTGCCCTGGCCCTGGCGGGAGCCCGCTCGGTGACGTGCATCGACCTGTCGTTTCCGCAGCTGGCGGTCACCGAGCTGAAGCTGGCGGCGACGACGCTCGACTACGACGAGTACCTGCGGCTGCTGGGGGCCGCTGCCGAGAAGAACGCCGAAAAGAAGCGCGGCCAGCTCTACCAGAAGATCAAGAGCGAGCTGTCGCCCGACGTGCGCGCCTATTGGGACGGGCACATCGACACCATCGAGCAGGGCGTCATCTCGCAGGGCAAGTTCGAGAAGTACCTCGAGGTCTTTCGCACAAAGATCCTGCCGCTCATGCACCGCAGCTCGACGCTCGACGAGATGCTGCACCTGCCGACCCTCGAGGCCCAGCGCCGCTTCTTTGCCGAGCGCTGGGACAACCGCCGCTTTCGCGCCCTGTTTCAGATTTTCTTTTCCGAAGCGGTCATGTCGCGCACCGGCCGCACCGCCGCCCACTTCGGCCAGGTCGAGGGCAAGGTGTCGACCGAGTTCTTGCGTCGCGCGAAGCACGCGCTGACGAACATCCCGATCCGCACCAACCCCTACCTGCAGTGGATGCTGCGCGGTCGCTTCCCCGACCTCGAGCAGGCCCACGACTACCTCACCGTCGCCGGCCACAAGGGGCTGCGCGAGGTGCGGCCGCGCATCAAGCTCGTCTTGCAAGAGCTCGAGCAGCACCTGCCCGGCGTCGTCGACGGCCGCACAGAGCGCCGCCGCTACTCGGCCTTTAACTACTCGAACCTCTTTGAGTACGTCTCGGCCGCGCAGCACGAGGCGCTCTTGCGCTTGACGGTGGCCGCGGCCCGCCCCGGCGCGCGCATCGCCTATTGGAACCTGCTCGTGCCCCGGCAGCGGCCGGAGTCGATGGCCGACGTGCTCGACCGCAGCCCCGCCCTGGAAGCGGCGTGGATCGCGAGAGACCGGGCCTTTGTCTACGGCGCCTTTCACCGCGAAGTCGTCCGCGATCGCTGAGTGCCGGAGGCGCCATCAAGTCGACTGCGCCTGTCGCCGTGGACATCGAGGTCGCGAGCGGGATCAGGGGGTGCCGGGAACAGCGACTTCGCCGGCCACCGGGTTCGCGAGCGGCAGCTCGACGATGAAGGTCGCGCCCTCACCGGGCTCGCTCTCCACCCACACCTTGCCGGCGTGCATGGCGACAATCTGTTTGGTGATGAACAAGCCCAGGCCAAGACCACTGACTTCATCAGGAGAGATGACGCGTTCAAACCGATCAAAGACCCTGTCGTGGTGTTGCTTGGCGATGCCAATGCCGCGGTCGCGCACCGAGAGCTGGGCGACGCCGTCCACTCGCTTGACGGTGATGTCGATCGGCGAGCGCCGTCCATAGCGGACCGCGTTCGTCAGCAGGTTGATGATGACCTGCTCGATGCGGCTTCGATCCCAGAACCCGCGGCTCGCGTCGGCGCAGACGACGGTGGGCTCGGGACAACCGGAGGCAGTCATCCCGGGCAGGAGGCGCTCGACGACGTCGGCGACGGCCTCGGCCAGGCTGAAGTGCTCGGGGTTCATCGAGAGGCGGCTGGAGTCGATGCGCGCGATGTCGAGCATGTCGTCGACCAGGCGCGACAAGCGCGCGACCTGTTTGTCGGTCTGGTCGACCAGCTTCACAACCCGCTCGGCGGACAGCGCGGTCACGCCCTCTCGCGCAATGGCGCGCCGCAGGGACTGCGACTGCAGCCCGAGGCTCGTCAAG
>JBKJNL010000028.1:0-3190 GCA_046593615.1 Myxococcota bacterium
TCGGCGCTGTCGGCGACAACCTCGCCGCCGACGTCGTCGAAGCTGTCATCGGCGCGGTGTTTCTCGATGCCGGTCCGCAGGGCCTCGAGGCGGCCCGCCGCGTGGTGCTTCGTCTGCTGGGACCGCCGCCCACCGCCGTCGTCGTCGCCGCGACCCACGCCAAGCGCCAGCTGCAAGAGCGGCTGCAGCGCCTGTTCGGCAAGCCGCCCGAGTACGTCGTCACCCGGCAGGAGGGTCCCAACCACGCGCCCGTCTACGCCGCCGTCGTCGACTATGCCGGCCACGCGCTCGGGCAGGGCACCGGCAAGAACAAGCGGCAGGCCACCGAAGAAGCCGCCGCTGACGCCGTCAAATCCCTGGCCGACATCGACGATGAGAGCTTGCGCGCCCGCCTCGTGGGAGCCGGATCGCCGTGAACGAGCTTGGCACCCAGCTGTGCGACGAAGCCCGGGCCGCCGGCTTCGACGACGTCGGCGTCTGCCGCGCCTCCGTCGAGATGCCCTACAAGGCCGAGGTCGACGCGGCGTTGTCGTCGGGGCGCTTCGACATTTTTTCCTGGATGAGCGGCAGCAAGGACAAGCGCATCGACGTCAAGGCGCGCATGCCGGCGGCGAAGTCCGTCGTCGTCGTCGTGCAGAGCTACTGGCAGGGCGACCACGAAGACGTCGTCGACGCCGACACGCTGGCGCGGTCGGCAAAGGTGTCGCGCTACGCGTGGGGGCAGGACTACCACCACGTCATGCGGCGCAAGCTGCGGCGCATGCGCAAGTGGCTGCTGGCCCGGCACCCCGAGGCCCGCGTCGCGCCCTTCAACGACGTCGACGCCGTCACCGAGCGGGCCTGGGCAAAGGCCTGCGGGCTCGGCTTCATCGGCAAGAGCGGGATGTTCATCTCGCCGACGCTCGGCACCTGGACGTTCCTCGGCGGCCTCATCACCGACGTCGACCTGATGGGCGACGCGGAGGCCGACGTCGTGCCCGTCAACATCTCCTGCGGCACCTGCACGGCGTGCATGGAGGCCTGCCCGACCCAGGCCATCGTGCAGCCCCACGTCGTCGACCCGCTGCGCTGCCTGACGACCTGGAACATCGAAGAGCCCGAGGACCCGCGCGGCGACGCGTTTGCCGGCTCGGGCTGGGCCGTCGGCTGCGACGTCTGCCAGCAGGTCTGCCCGTGGAACAAGTTCGCCCAGACCACGACCGAGACGCGTTACGCGCCCAAAAACGTCGTCGTCGACCCCGAGCGGCCACCCCTCGACGTCGTCGGCACCCCGCTGGCGCGCCCGGGGCAGGAGAACCTCGTGCAGCTGGCCCGGCGGGCCCTCAAGCGCTGACCGGCGCGCGACCCAGATGCCTGTGGTGAACGCGGTCGTGCTCTTGCGCGCAACCGGAACAGTCCTCGCGTTTTGTCGTCGACGAAAGCGCTGGACCGTTCCGGTTCCGCTTCAGTGCTCCGGGCGAGGGGATTTCGGTCGCGAGCGTTGGCTGATGGATGACAGACCCGGCGAAGTGGGCGGGGCGCAACCGGAACGGTCCATGGTTCTTGTCGTCGACGAAACGCGAGGACTGTTCCGGTTACGCGCAAGTACCCGAACCTGCAGGTGATTCCGGACGATTGGGAGCGAAACGAAAACACCCACGCCTGGACGTGGGTGTTTCGAGCCCGTTCGGGCGGTGTTCAGCTCGCGTTCAGGCGAGGGCGACGAGGCCGACGACTACTGCTTTCGCTTCATGCTCCACTCGCCGAGCTTGCGGCGGATGGTGTGCTCGGAGAGCCCGGTGACCCGGGCCAGCTCGCGGTTGCTCATCTCCATGAAGTTGGCCTTGATGTAGCCGTTGGGATCGTCGATCGGGTTGATCTTCGACGACGACGCCTTTGCCGGCGCGCCCTTCTTGTCGGCGCCCTTGTCAGCACCTTTGTCGGCGCTCTTCTTCTCGGGCTTGTCGGCGGGCTTGGCCGCCTTTTGCAGCTTCTCGGGGCCCTTGCCGGCCGCCTGGGCCGCGGCCTTTTTGCCAGGCACCGGTCCGGGGCGGCCCGGGAGCCCCGCCTTTTCGCCAGCGCCAGGGGCGACCTTGCGGGGGGCGTTCTTCAGGTCGGCGCGGGAGGCGGCCTGCGGCAGGGTAGACGCCGACTTCGCGGCCGTCGCGGTCGCACCCTTCTTGCCCTTGCCCACCGGGACCTCGGCCACGGGCAGGTCGTCGACGACGTCGGCTTCGACTTCTTCTTCTTCCTCGACGACCACGGCGGCGGCCTTGCCCTTTTTCACGGGCAGGGGAGGCATCGGGATTTCGGCGGGGACACCGGCGGCGGCAACGGCTTCGCCTTCTTCGCCTTCGAGCTCTTCGACGGGCGTGATGCCCAGGCGTTCGAGCTCGACGCCGACGTCGAAGTCGCTCATGCCCAGCTGCTCGGAGAGCTCGCTGAGGCGCTTCTCGGCGCCCTGGTCTTTGAGGTAGCCGGTGACGTCGAGGGTGCCGAACTCGCGGTCGCCGCCCGAGAGGTAGACGATCTTCAAGTAGCCGGGCACCGAGCGCTGCACGCGGGCGAAGCGGCGGGCCTCGCGCTCGAAGAGCATCGAGCCGATGGGATACGTGAGGTGGGGCTCGACCGGGCGCGTCTTGGCGCGCTTGATGTTCTCGGCGGCCTCTTCGATGAGCCCGCGACGCCAATCCATGGCCGCTTCGCCAATTTCTTCGAAATTGCCGTCGTCTTCGCCCTCTTCTTCAAAGGCGCCGGTGGAGTCGTGGATGTTCTCGAGCTCTTCGAGCTGCTTGCTGTTGAAGATCATGCTGTTCGCTTTCGGGAAGCGGTTGTTCTAGCCGCAACCGCCCCGGTGTCAACAAACCGATTTCCGGCCAGTGACGACGTCGTCGGCGCCGCTGCTGCGCGACCGGGGCGGCGCTGACGACGGCACTGACGACGGTCGGCCGACACGGGGTCGGCCGACACGGGTCACATCGGGATTTCGAACAGCACTTCAACGGCGCCGTCGTCGGCGAGGCGGACGATGCTCGATCCTTTCGGCGCCGACGATTCGACCAGCACCCGTCGAAGAATCGGGAGGGCCCGGGCGATGTCGTGGACCTCGACCTCGAGGTTGCAGCTTTGTTCCCACGAGCCCCCGCCGCCGACCGAGCCGATGTCGCCGAGGGCTTCGTCGATGGGCATGTCGAAGCGCAGCACCCGTTCG
>JBKJNL010000591.1:0-4528 GCA_046593615.1 Myxococcota bacterium
CGCGCCAGGCCGTCGTTCGCCAGCAACGTGCCGCTGCCGACGACCACGACGTCGCCGGCGCCGACGGCCTTGATGACGGCGAGCTCATCGTCGACGCCGTCGTCGGCCACGACCAGCAGGGGCACGAGGCCGCCTTTGTCTTCGAGGTGCAGGCGCCCGCGATCGAACGGAAACAGCGGCGCGGGCACGCCGTCGAGTGCCGCGGTGGCGGTGGGGTCGGCGGGTGCGGTTTCGATCTCGACGCAGCCGACGCCGACGGCGGCGGTCAGGCGCGCCAGGCGCCCGCGGCGCGCTTTGTTGGGATCGCAGACGACGACGACGCGGGCGCCGTTTTGCGCGGCCTGCAGCAACCCTTCGACCTCGGCGGCGGCAAACGAGCTGCGCTCGGGCGGCGGCACAAAGATGACGTCGCCAACGCCGTAGCCGCCGCCGGGCGTGCCGGCGCCGCCGATGGCGACGACGCTGTCGGCAACGACGACGACGTCGTGGCCGCGGCCGGCCAGCAGCAGCTTCAACGCCAGCCAGCCGCGCGGCGCGCCGTTGTCGACGCTGGCGACGGCGTCGGTTTTGGCGGCCGGCGAGGTGCCCTTCAGCAACAGCCCGCCGACCAGCACGATGAGGGTGGCGACCAACAGGGCCTGCCCCGGTCCTTTCAGCGTGCCGGTCACGGCAACCGTCCGAGGGAGGCGGCGACGTCGTCGACGAGCCGCAACAGCCGACGGGCACAGGCGACCGCATCGACGGGTTCGCGGTCGCCCGCGCCATCGAGGCCCGCGCGATCGATGCCCGCGCGATCGAGGCCCGCGCCATCGAGGCCCGCGCCATC
This sequence comes from Myxococcota bacterium, assembly GCA_046593615.1. Lineage (GTDB taxonomy): Bacteria > Myxococcota > UBA727 > UBA727 > VGSZ01 > VGSZ01. The sequence goes on from JBKJNL010000591.1 coordinate 827, forward strand.
CAGCAGAGGGCCATAGATGACGTCGTCAAAAGCCTGCAGCGCTGGCGCCACCAGCGCCCGCCAGGCCGGCGGCAGGCGGGTCAGGGTCTCGCTCGAGGTGCGCGACGGCCGCACGGCATCGACGACGCTGGCGGATCCTCCCGCTGCGGTGCCTGCTGCTTCGTGTCGCGGCCCTTCACCGACGCGGGCCAACAGCGCCGCCCGCAACAGCAAAACGATGCGGCGGACCACGACGACGGCCTCAGGGTCCTGCGGGTCGAGGCCGTCGAGCAGGACCACGGCTTCGGCGCGCCAGGCGGCACAGGCCTTTTGTCGCTCGCGAGCGATGCGCGCTGCCGACGTCGCCGGCGCGACGTGGGGCTTCTGTGCCCGGCGCAGCAGGCGCACGGCGACGACGCCGCAGACCACGGCCAGGAACGTCAGGTAGATGACGCGGGTGTTGTCGGCGAACACCTGCATGCCTTCGCTGGCGACGAGCTCTTGCACGAAGCGCCACAGGCGATCTTTGAGCTTCTCGCTGAAGTCGTCTTCGGTGCGCAGGCCGCCGAAGCGATCGTCTTTCAGGATGCCGGCCACCTCGGCCGTGGTGTCGACGACGACGACGGGGGCGCAGCCGACGCGCACGGCGAGGGCGGCGGCGTCGACGGCGGCCGACAGGCGTCCTTCGCGGCCGATGTCGCCCCGGGCCCGCAGCCCCACCAGTGGCGGCAGCAGAGCGATCAAGCCGTCGACGTCGTCGGCCGAGGCCGCGTGTCCTTCGCGCGCGTTCTCTTCCAGGCTCTGCAAGCGGTGGCTCGCCTGCGCGCACCACCGTGGACCGCGGTCGGCAACCCCGACGCCGGCGAGCACGCCGCCAGAAACGCCAACAGACACGACGACGACGGCGACGACCGCGATCATGGGTCACCGGCGCGGCGCGCCCGACCGGAGGCGCTCATGACGACGACACGCCCTCGTAGCGCACGCGCAGGTCCCAGGCGAAAAAGGCCAGCAGCAGCGCGGTGAACGGGGCCACCAGGGCGTTGGTGACCACCTCGACGAGGCCGAAGGGGACGATGAACCAGATCGGCATCTGGATGAGGGCCGGCAGCGAGAACGTCGTGAAGTCCCAGCCGGAGGCGACGGCCATGATCAAGCGCGGCGCGACGAACAGCGACTGCAGCACGCCCGACAAGGCCAGCCCGACGAGCAACAGCACGCTGAGGCGGAACTTCGGCGTCTCGAAGAACGGCAGGCCGCGCCCGTCGGTGAGCACCGCCGAGCGGCGCAGCGCGCCGAACAGCAGGCGGCCTTCGACGACGGTGGCCGGTGCGTAGAGCGACCAGCGCAGCGTCAAGACGACGAACAAGAGGCCGCCGACGAAGAAGCCGCCGAACAAGCCGACGTACAAGAGCTCGATCAGATCGATGCTCGTGCCCACCGCGAAGCCGAGCGCGACGCCGCCGGCGACGACGACGACAAAGGCCAGCACGACGGCCACCACGAACAACAGGCTGGTGACGAGCACCGCCGCGCCGCGCTCGCCGAGGCGCACCAGGGCCCCGCGCGCCGTGGGCACGCGGCCGTGGCACAGGTCGTCGCCGACGACCATGACGGCGGCCGACAGCAGGGCCTGCACAAAGAACGCACCGAGCAAGAGGCCCATGCAAGCGGCGAAGTCGGGGGCGGCGCCTTGCAGGGCGGTCAGGTCGGCGTTGAGCGGATCGATGCGCGCGGTGATGCGCGCCAGGAACGTCAGGCCGGCTTCGCGCAGGAACATCTCGACGGCGCAGAAGGGCACGGCGATCGTGAACAGCACGGCAAAGGTGCGCCGCAGGGCGGCGACGGCGTCGGAGATGATTTCGCCGGTGCTTCTGGGCACGGCGAGGTCGTCGAGGGATGCGGGGTCGACGGTCATGGCTGCAACATACAGCGATGCCCGAGCGTCGTGCCCCGTCGTCGGGCATGCGTCGAGCATGGCGTCAAGCTTGGCGCATGACGGCAGCGGCGGTGATTCGCCGGAATGCGCGCCGGGCCCGACCGGTTGAGCCGACCCCACGCGCATCGTGCGGGCCCCTGTGTCGCCGTCGATCCCGGGGCGTCGTCACCCGCGCAGCCTCGTCCCCGTAAGCCTCGTGCTCGTCAGCGCGTCGCCAGCGCAACGAGCGGAAACACAGTTGGCGGCCGTTGCGTGAAGCGGCGAGGATGGACGGCGATGAACCGCAAGCTCTTCTTCCTGGCCACGCTGGCCGCCGTCGTCGTCGCTCTCGTCGGTGCCGACGCCGCCTGGGCAGACATGGTGCCGCCGCCGCCGCTCGACGCCGGCTGCCCCGAGCCCGCCACCGCCCTGCAGGCCTCGGCCGGGGCCGTCGACGACGGATCGATCTCCGGCCAGCTCAAGGCCGCCCTGGGCGCCGGCAACGTGCTGCTCTCGATCGCCCTGGTCTTTCTCGGTGGCCTGCTGACCGCGCTGTCGCCGTGCGTCTACCCGCTCATCCCCATCACGCTGTCGATCCTCGGCGCGCGCAAGGCCGGCTCACCGCTCAAGGGCCTGGCCCTCGCCAGCACCTACGTCGGCGGCATGGTGGTGCTCTACACGACCCTCGGCGTCTCCTTTGCCTGGGCCGGCGCGCTGGCCGGCAGCGCCCTGCAGTCGCCGCTCATCACGATCGGCGTGGCCCTCTTCTGCATCGTCATGGCGGCCTCGATGTTCGGCGCCTTTGAGTTCGGCTTGCCGTCGGGCTTGCAGACGAAGCTGTCGCAGGCCGGCGGCGGCGGCTTCCGCGGCGCGTTCATCATGGGCCTGGTCGCCGGCGTGATCGCCGCGCCGTGCACCGGTCCGGTGTTGTCCTTTATCTTGACGCTGATCGCGCGAGAACGTGATCTGGTCAAAGGCGCCACCTTGATGTTCTTCTACGCGCTGGGCATGGGGCTGCCCTTCCTCGTGCTCGGCACCTTCTCGCAGGCCATCGCCCGCCTGCCGAAGAGTGGGAAATGGATGGAGACGATCAAGTCCATCTTTGGATTGTTGATGCTGGGCGCCGGCCTCTATTATTTGCAGATCGGCGTGCCGCGCGTGGCCGACTCGCTGGCCCCCCTCGGCCGCTACGGCCACGTCGCCGGGCCGCTGTTGATCATCATCGGCGTGGCCGTCGGCGCCCTCAAGCTCAGCTTCAAGCACAGCCCGCCGGCCGAAAAAGTCCGCAAGGGCACCGGCGTGGCCATCGCCACCCTGGGCATCCTGTCGTTCCTGGCCTGGACCAACGCCGCACCCGTCGAGAGCCCGGCGGCGTCGACGGTGGCCGAGATCGCCTGGGTGCACGTCGGCGCCGAAGACACCGCCGTCGCCACCTTTGACGCCGCCGTCGCCCGGGCCAAGAAAGAGTGCAAGCCGGTCATGGTCGACTTCGGCGCCGACTGGTGCATCGCCTGCAAAGAGCTCGACAAGCTCACCTACGTCGACGCCGCGGTGCGCCTCGATGCCCAGCGCTTCATCAACATCAAGGTCGACGCCACCAGCGAGACGCCGGGGTTGACGACGCTGCAGCAGCGCTACGGCGTCGTCGGTTTGCCGACCATCGTGTTCTTGTCGTCGGCGGGCCTGCGCGGTTTGTCGGCGCCGCCGGTGGAGCCGCTCACCGGCTTCCTGAAGGCCGACGAGTACATCGTCAAGATGACCGCGGTGCGCTGAGGGGGCTGAGGCCCCGCTGAAACCATCAGCCC
>JBKJNL010000772.1:0-11166 GCA_046593615.1 Myxococcota bacterium
CGCCGGCCTCGAGGGCGACGCCGAGATGACGACGCCGCTGCACAAGCACGTCACCGACTTCGTCTTTGAGCACCTGCGCATCGTCAAGGAAGAGCCGTTCCTGGTGGGCCTCGGCGCCGTCGGCCCGGGCCACGAGTGGAGCATCCCAAAGATGTTCCCGCCCATCATCCAGGGGCTGCGCCGCGCGGGCTTCTCCGAGCAGGCCATCAACTACTTCACGCTGCACACGCTGCAGGACGTCGACCACGGCCGCTGGCTCGAAGAGGCGCTCCTCTTGAACGCGGCAACGCCGACCGCGCAGCACGAGATCCGCCGCGGCGCGCTGCTCTCGCTCGAGGCCCGCGAGCGCTTCTGGGCCGGCGTGCAAGACAAGGTCACGCGCTGGCGCCAGCCGCAGAACGTCCACCTGCGCACCCAGACCCGCGGCGACAGGTTTTCGCTGCGCGGCATCGCCAGGCAGCAGGTGAAAGACCAGCTCGAGAAGCTGCGCCCACCGCCGCGAGAGCTCACCCTGCGCGAGTTGCGGGCCCTCACCGACGTCAACGCCACGGCTGCTGCGCCAATGGCAACGGCAACGGGGGGGCTGTCAGGGCTGTCAGGGCTGCTGGCGTCGCCGCTGCTTTCTCTGGCTGGCCGGAAGCGCAACCAGAAGGTTGCCTGAAGGTGCTGTGTGCGTCGTCGTGAGCTGCTGCGCGCCCTGCCGGCCGTGCCCGCCTTTGCCCTCGCGGGCGGGGCGTCAAGTTGTGCCCACGACACCATGACCTATGCGACGAACCCCCAGCGGCCCAGCAAAGACGGCGTCGTCCACGTCGGCAACTCGACGCATCTGATCGTGCTCGAGGGCGTGCATGTCTTGACCGACCCCTGGCTCAAGGATCCCGCCGACAAGGTCTTGAACCACCGCGTGCCGCCGGCGCCGTTGCCCACCGACATCGACGTCTTGCTGCTGACGCACGAGCACGAAGACCACTTCGACGAAGCCGCGCTGGCCCTGATCAACAAGTCCTGCGCCGTAGTCGTGCCCGTGTGGCTCGCCGAGCGCACCCGGGCCCTGGGCTTCACCGACGTGCGCGCCGTGCGGCCCGGCGATGTGCTGGCCGACGTGCGCGGCCTCGCGGTCGAGGTGGCCAGGGCCAGACACGACGTCGACGAGGTCGTCTACCGCTTCACCTGCAACGGCCGCCGCGTGTTCTTTGGCGGCGACACCCTGCCCACGACCGAGATCGACTCCCTCGCCCAGAAAGACACCGCCGACACCGCCCCCATCAGCGGTGGTGGCAAGAGCAGCGGCGCCGACTTCTGCATCCTGCCCGCCGACGGCGGTGCGCTCATGGGCACGCGCCACGTCATGAACGTCGACGAAGCAGTCGCCATGGCGCAGCGGTTCGGCGTCGATCAAGCCGGCAAGGGCGCGCTGCTCACCCACCACGAGTTCGAGCTGACGTCGTCGCTGTGGCGCTTGATCCTCGACGTCAAGCCGGTCGACACCGCGCGCCTGCCGGCCTGGTTCCAGGCCCCCGTCCCCGGGCAGCACATCAAGTTTCCGTGGCAGTCATGAAGGCAGTCATGAAGGCAGTCATGAAGGCCGGCATGAAGGACGTCTTGAAAGAGGTTTCGCCGTGAAGATCTTGTTCGTCGCGACCCAGAAGAACGCCGACCGCTCAGAGCGCGAGCTCTACGAGCTCGACTTCTTGATCGACATCCTCGGCTACCAGCGCTCCCTGGTCGACCTCGGCATCTTGACGGCGGCGGCCGCGACGCCGGCCCACATCGACGTCGAGATCGTCGACGAATACGTCACGGAAATTCCGTACGACACCGACGCCGACCTGATCGCGTTGTCGGCAAAGACGTCGTGCGCCCCCCACGCCTATGCCGTGGCCGACAAGTTCAGGGCCGCCGGAAAAAAGGTCGTGCTCGGCGGCATCCACGGCTCGCTGCGCACCGACGAAGCCCTCGAGCACGTCGACCACGTCGTCAAAGGCGAAGCCGACGCCACCTGGCCGCTGTTCCTCGCGCTCTACGAGAAGGGCGAGGCGCCCCGGGTGATGGAAGACGGCGGCTACCCGCCGATGGACGCCATCCCGATCCCGCGCTGGAAGACCGTGCCCCACTCGAGCTTCATGTTTCACCAGATCCAGACCACGCGCGGTTGCCCGTTCATGTGTCGCTTCTGCAGCGTGCCGACGATTTCAGGCAACACATTTCGCTTCAAACCCATCGAAAAAATCATCGAAGAGATCGCCGCGTTCCCGAGCCCCGGGCCGATCAAGAAGTCGTCGAAGCCGATGTACATCGTCGACGACAACTTCCTGTCGAAGGTCACCTACACGAAGGATCTGCTCAAGGCCCTCATCCCCCTGAACAAGCAGGGCAAGATCCCCGGCTTCTCGGCCGAGACGACCATCAACGTCGCCCTCGACGAAGAGCTGCTCGATCTGTTGCGCGACGCCGGCTGCCAGACCTTGATCATCGGCTTCGAGAGCGTCAGCGAGGCCACCTTGCTGTCGATGGACAAGAAGGTGAACTTTTGTCTGCCGTTCGGTGAAGGCTTGAAGCGCATCCACGCGCGCGGAATCGAAGTGATGGGCAACTTCATTGTCGGCTTCGACACCGATACCCTGGGTGTCTTTGAAGAGATCCTCCAGTTTGTCGAAGAAAACCACATCATCTACCCGTTTTTCAGCATCCTGACGCCGATGCCCGGCACCAAGCTCCATGAGGAGTTCAAAGAGGCCGGTCGCCTCGATCACTTCGACTGGTCTCGCTACGACACCCGTCATGTCGTGATGGAGCCGAAGAACATGACCCGTGCGCAATTGCAGGACGGGTATTGCTACCTCTACGAGCAGGCCTACGGCAGCGAGCGGGCCCTGAAGCGCGTCGAGGCCAACTGGGACACCGTGCCCCACAAGATTTCGTCGACGGCCGAGCGCCTCTACCTCGACTGGCGCATCTTTGCCTCGGGCGCCATGAACAAGGGCTCAAAGGCCTTTGGTGATTTCGCTCGCGCTGCCTGGGCGCGGGCCAAGCGCCATGAAAAGGCCGACCTCGGCCAGTTTCTGTATGGCCTCGATTCCGCGCACTTCGCTGATTTTCTGCTGAAGTACCGCAGCGCCGATTATGAAAAAAACGTCCAGCTCTTTTTGAATCCGCCGGCGTTGGCGCCCATCGAGAACGTCGCCAACGTCGTCAAGCCGTCGACGATCGAGATGGCCTCTTCTGGTGGGTCGCCGCTGGTGCAGCTGGGCAGCAAGAAGCAGTGGGAAAGCGAGCGCACCAAGAAGCGCGCGGCGCCGACGGCCCGGGCCTGAGCGGCCCTGGAGCGGGGTACCCGGGCCTCACCGCACGAGCGGCCGTCGTGACGGCCCAACGCAACGAGGAGGGTCAGACCCTCCTCGTTGCATTTTTCGCTCGTTCTTCTCGCCGCTCAGAGGCCGATGTCGACGTCGAGCGCGGCAGTCACACGGATGGCCTCACCGACGCAGAGGCCGTCGAGGTCCAGCAGCGCGCCGGTGGTGGCGTCGGCCATCACGCTGGCATCGAGGTCGACGCTGGCCTGGAAGGTGTCGCCGACGTCGCAGCTGTCGTTCAGGTCATAGGCCACGAGCAGGTGGACAGCGGCCGCCGCGCTCAGCGTCAGATTGAACCCGTCGAGCAGGCAGTGTCCGTTGTCGCTGTCGAAGGTCGCGTCAGCCACGAGCTCGACGTCGGCGTCGCCGAGGCGGCCGTTGTGGTCGACGTCGAGGTAGAGGTGCACGGCCGCGACATCGACAGCGTCGTTGCCGGTTCCCGAGCCAAGCAGCGAGAGCGAACGCACGTCGACGTCGGCATCCGCGAGCAGGGCGATGGCCAGCACGCCGACAGCGTCGTCACCGGGCAGGACCACGGCGTCGGCGAGGACCGAGGCGGTGACCGCGACGTGTGCGGCGGTGGTCACCTCACCGGCGTCCACACCGACCTCGGCGTCGGCGTCGACACCGACATCGACATCGACCGCGGCGCCGTCGTCGTCGGCATCAACGTCGACCGAGGCGGCTGCCTGCAGCGTGAGTGTCGCGCCCAGGCACAGGCCGTCGAGGTCGACAAGCGTGCCGCTCGCTGCATCGAGCATCACGCTGGCATCAAGGTCGATGCTGGCCTGGAACGTGTCGCCCTCATCGCAGCTGTCGGAGAAGTCATAGACGACGAGCAGGGCGAGCGAGACCGAGGCCTCGAGCTGCAGGTCGAGGTCGTTCAGCAGGCAGTCGCCGTTGTCGGCGTCGAAGCGGCCGGTGCCGAGCTCGATGTCCGCCGCCGACAGCACGCCGTCGCCATCGGCATCGAGGACCAGGTGGACCGCGGCGACGGCGGTGAGGTCGTTGCCGCTGCCCGACGAGCCGATGGTCAGGGTGTCGACGTCGACATCGGCGTCGGCGGTGATGTTGATGGTCAGCATGGTCACGCCGGTCGAGCCCGGGCCGGCCTCTCCGGCCACGTGGGCCGCGACGTCGACGCTGAGGGTGATGCCGGTGTCGGCATCCACTTCTGCGTCAACGTCCGCGTCGACATCGGCGTCGACATCGACATCGACATCGGCGTCGGCATCGACATCGACATCGGCGTCACCCGTCCCGCCGCCGCCGCAGCCCATGGCGCAGCCGTCGTCGGTGTCGGTGTCGGTGTCGGTGCCGGTGTCGGTGCCGTCGTCGGCGTCGGTGCCGGTGCCGGTGCCGGTGCCGTCGTCGGCATCGATGGACACCGTGGCCCCCCCGGCGGAGCCGTCCACGTCGCACGGGTCGTCGCCGCCGTCGACCGCCACCGAGCTTTCGACGTCGACCGACACGGTAAAGGTGTCGCCGTCGCGGCAGGCATCGCTGAAGTCGTAGACGACGATCAGGTCGAGCGAAGCCGCGGCATCGATGTCGAGGTCCAACGCGTCGAACACGCAGGAGCCGTTGTCGCTGTCGTAACGGCAGTCGTTCCCCACCTGCGCATCGTCGGCGTCGAGCTGGCCGTCGGCGTCAAGGTCGAGGTGCAGCGAAGCGCTGGTGATGGCCCGCTCGTCGCCGCTGCCGCTGCCGCGCAACACCAGCGTCTGCACCACGACGTCTTCGCTGGCCGCGCCGCGCAAGGCGAGCTGCAACATGACGACGCCATCCTGGCCCTCGACAACGCGCTGCTGCGACGGCGACTGCGGTCCCTCTGCCACCGAGATGATGGCCTGACTGCCGTTGCCGCCTCTCGCACCCGGCGGTGCGTTCTGGGCGGGGGCGCCTCCACAAGCGGCGGCAGCGGCGACGACGCCGAGGACGAGAGCGGAACGGCAAGGAATGTTGCGCATGGATGCTCCAGGTAAAGTTCGACGGCGACCGTCGGACGGTTGTGGGTGGGGACGCTGCCGACGGCTGTCGTCAACGCAGAGGTCGTGTGCAGCGCTTGCGCCAGAGGCCGCGATCGCAAGGGGAGGCCAGATTGTGCGGTGGGGCCGATGTCGGTCGGGGCGCTTCGGCCAGACTATCGAAAGCTGCAGACATCTTTGCCCCGAAAAAGCAATAAAAAAATCGTCCGGTCGCGAGATAGGTGCCCCCCTGGCTGACAGTGCGGGCGGGCCGAGACGCCCTTCGTTGCCGACCACGCCAGCGTTTTCGCCGTGGTGGTGGGGGCCAGCTGCGTGGTTCGTTCTGATCGGGTGCCAGGCAGCCCGGCCTCGATCCCGCTGACCGCTCTCGCGTCATCGGGCCCATCACGGTCGTGCTCGTCCGGCGCTTCTGAAAAGCGCCCGCCCCAACCGTTGGTTCGCCATCGTCTCGGGCGTGCTGCTCGGTCTGCTCGGTCTGCTCGCCGCTGTCGTCGCTCAGACGAACGGGCGCCACGCGACCGGCGTCTGGCAAGCGGCCATCATGGGCCATGACCACGCCGCAAGAGCCCGCGCATCACGTCGTCACCGCGTCGACGGCGCCGCCCGCGAGTGCTCGGCCGCGGCGACCACGACGACAACAGCCCGGCCCCCGCCCGCCGCGCGCAACGGCGCCTGGGAGCCCTTCGGCATCGCCTCCGCTGCCCGTGAGCGGCAAGCCGGGCGCGTCGTCAACGACCAGACCAAGGCCCGCCTGGCTCGGCTGCTCGTGAAAAAGCAGCAGACGTCGTCGCTGTCGTCGCTGTCGTCGCGGTCGTCGGAGAAGTCGACGCCGCGGGCACCCCGCGCCGCCGCAACCGCTCGAGCCGACGTCAGAAGCTGACGAAGCGCTTGACGAACAAAGTGACGCCGACGATGCCGACGCCCGACGCCGTCAGCAGCCAGACATCGGTGATGAAGAACGGCACGGTCATCAACAGCACACCGGCAATGGCGAACAGCCACTGCAGCGACACCCGCGCGTAGCGCAGCAGCGCGATCCCCACCGTCGACATCACCAGGCCCACCAGCAGCGAGCCGGCGGTCATGCCGGCAAACAGGCCGTCGTCGGCGCCGCCGGCGCTCTTGCCTTCGTGCTGCTGCGACTCCTGTTGGGCCTTCATGAGCTCGGCCAGCAACGCGGCCTGCGGGTCCTGCGGCGCTGCTTGCGCTTGCGGGGGCGAGGGCGGCTTCAGCGCGGTTTCGTCGTCGTCCAAGGGGCCACCGTGCTTCCGGCATGTTGCGCAGCGGTGAGCCGCAACCCGCACAACGAACGTAGCACCGCGGGCATGCCCCGCCGCCGGTCCCCCGCGGCCTGCGGGGGTGCAAGACCAGGAGCTCGGCGCGACCGCCTGCTCTTGACGGGCGGCTGATCGGCGGCGCCGAAGCGGCAGCGCGGCACCGATCGGCCGGTCGTCGTCGTCACCACCCGATCAACGCACCGCGCGATCGTGCGCCGACCATTGGTGTGGAAACGGTGTGAAATCCGGGTGTCGCACCCGCTGCGAAACCGGCGACGCAGACGGCGTCGTCGACAACGCAGCGCATTGCAAAGAGCCGAAAAGGCGACACGCTCGCGATCGGCGCGGGCCCGGAACGTGCTCAAAGGGCGGTGTCGAGACCTCGGCCCTGCTCATGTCGGAGAGCCCATGCGCGATCAGAAGAAGCCCCTCGTGTACCTGGCCCTCGCCAGCGAAGGCATGGGTCACGCGACCCGCGCCGCGCCGCTGATCGAGAGCCTGCGCACCCGCGGCTACGACGTCGAGGTCTTCTGCGGCGGCCGCGTCGCCGACTACCTGCGCAAGCGCACCGGCCCGGTCAACGAGCACTTCTTCATCCCGCTGCACTACACGAACAACCAGCTCGACATCTGGAAGTCGTTCAAGGACGCCGTCGCTCGCCTGCCGAGCTGCCTCACGCACGCCTGGAACCTCTTCTGGCGCATGCACCGCGAAGCACCGGTCGCCGTCATCTCCGACTTCGAGTTCATGTCGGCCTGGATCGGCTGGTGGTCGCGCACGCCGGTCATCGCCCTCGACAACATGCACCTCATCACCCACGGCGACATGCCAAAGACGTCGTCGAAGCATGAAGAGGCCGAGAAGGTCGCCATCGCCCGCGCCATCTGGTGGAACCAGCCCGTCGTCGACAAGATCCTCATCACGCACTTCTGGCAGAGCCGCGGCCTCAAGGCCGGCGTCGACAAGAACAAGGTCCGCTTCGTCCCCTGCGCGGCCCGCCCCGAGGTCATGGCCCGCCGCGACCGCACCCGCACCGACGGCCCCGTGCTCGTCTACCAGACGTCATCGACCAACAACGACCTGCCCGGCACGCTGCGAGCGGCGGCGACGCAGGCCAACCTCAAGTTCCGCGTCTACGGCACCGGCCGCCCCGCGGGCGTCGACGCCGACTCCGAAGGCCGGGTCGAATACCGCGCGTTCTCCGAAGACGGCTTCCTCGACGACCTCGCCGCGGCCCCCTTCGTCATCGTCAACGGCGGCCACAGCACCATGGTCGAGGCCCTGGCGCTCGGAAAACCCGTGCTCAGCGAGCCCATCCAGAAGCAGTACGAGCAGCAGGCCAACGCCATCGGCCTCGAAGCCCTCGGCGTCGGCAAGGGCGTCAAAAAGATGACGACCGAAGCCATCGTCGAATTCGCCAAGCGCGTTCCGGCCATGGCCGAGCGCGCCGCCGACATGGGCGACATCATCGACAACGACGCCCTCGCCGACGCCGTCGAAGAGTGCCTGCGCGACCTCGATCCGGCGCGGGCCCTGCCGGCTCGCTCGTCGATGGCCTCGCTCAGCCGTCTGCCGTCGGGCGTCGCCCACGACGAGGACTACGCGCTCGCCGCCGAGTAGCGATTCGTCCCACGGCGTTGTTGATTCTCGAAGAACCGCCGCTGCTCGTCAGCGGCGGTTTCGTCTTCGGTTCGTCCGCGGTCACGGTGCGGCGGCTCCGTCAGAGGCGGCTCCGTCACAGCGGCGGCAACGTGATCTGGGCGTCTTGCGCCGTGTTGTGAATCTTGCGACCGCGCGCGACGTTCGGAGTCACCGCAATCGAGCCAGACGTTTCTGGTTCAAATCCCGCCGCTGCGCTGCCCATGTCGGGCGCCCCATCGGCGAGAGCGCGGGCCTGCTTCTCTCGAAGCGGGTCTGCAGAGAGGAGGGTCGGCATGTCTGACGGTACCGATGGAACGCATTTGTTCTCGTTCTCGCGCTGGTTTTCGACGTCGCAGCACCAATCGAATTCTTTGAATTCACAGATTGGCGTCACCACAAAAGCTGCGACGCGCGCCGTCAATGCCACCCTCGATGCGGACCCTCCCTCGAGCCCCGCGGTCGCTGGCGACGGCGACACGACGACCAGCCTGACCGGGCGCTGACCGGGCGCCGACACAGCGCCGACACAGCACAAGAAGAGTGACGGCTCGACGGTGATGGCTCGCTCGCGCAGGCCGCACCGACGACGCCGCCAGAGACCTCTCATCGCTTCCGAGCGACGACGACGACGCGCCGCCTTGTTGAAAGGGCGGCGATGTCGTCTGCCACGCCAGCACGACGGCCTCTCGGGTGGGAGCGACCGTGGCGTGGTGCCTGGTGCCCCTCTCGCACGGCGTTGGCCGACGAGAACACCACCGAAGTGGGCACCTGTGGGCCTCCCTGATCGCAGGGAGTCGATGCCGAGCCGACGTCGCCCTCACCCAGGTCGACGACGACGACGCATCTCGTGCCGTCGATGGATGAGCGGCCTCTGCCGGTGACCGGGACATCAGGAGCCGCTGCTCCGACGACGTGCGATCCGGCGATCCCCTGCCGGCGTGCCGAGGGAGCAGCGACGACCCCGACGTCTCACCCGTCCGCGACACGACACCGCGCAACGTTTCCGAAACCCGAAAGATCAACATGACCCATGACGATCACGACGACCGCGCCCTGGGCGCGGTCGTTGCTTTTTGCGGCGACCGGGACTTGCTGTGAGCCCGCCAGCAGGACGCAGCGGAGCGCGCGACGTCGACGTCGACGAGACGGGTTGGCCGCCGGATTGGCTGACGGCTGGCTGACGGGTTGGCCGAGTGGGTCCAGAGGCCGTCGACGACGTCGACGACACCGGCCGCGAACCTGGAACAAGAGCGAGACAATCGCCCGAAATACTGCCAAGAATGGCCACCGTGACCGATTCCGCCGACGACACTTCCGCTTCTGCTTCTGGGTCTTCCGGCTCGAGCGCCGGTGTTGCAGCGGCCGGGCAACCGGTCGGGCCAGCGGTCGACCCATCTGGCAAGCCCATCGACACCCGCGCCATGCGCGACCCGATGGCGCTGCGGATGTCGCCGCGCCCCACCGGCGAAGTGCCGGTGCCGCAGACCTGGCGCATGCGCGGCCTGCCCGGCGGCGTGTTGCTGCCCGCCGATGACGTCGTCGACGACCACGCACTGCGCCTGCCGACCGGCATCGCGGGCGAGGTCGAGCGCCTGCTCGGCGAGGCCCAGCCGACCGTGGCCCTCGAGCGCCTGCAAAAGATGGAGACCGGCCCCGCCGCCGGGCGCACCCTCGACTTCGCCACGCTCATCACGCTCAAGGCCCGCGCCTACCTGATGGACGGCCGCGTCGACGAAGCCCGCGCCGTCCTCGGCGACGCTGCCTCACGACCCGCCCTCGGCGACGCCGCCCTGGCCCTCGCCGAAAACGACACCGACCGCGCCGAGCGCCGCGTCGCCGAAGCCCGCGACCGCGACGTCCACGACGTCGGCGCCGCCTACCTGCACGCCCTGGTGCGCGTGGCCCGCGGTGACATGCAGCAGGGCGGCGAGCTCTTGTCGGCCGTCGCCCGCGCCGTGCCGTCGCACGCCGTGGCCCGCTTCCAGCTCGGCCAGATCCTGTTCGCCCAGGGCGACCCGGCCCGCGCCGGCACGCTCTACGAGATGGCCTGGGAGCTCCAGCCGACCTTTGTCAGCCCGCCGTTGGCCCTGGCCGACATGCTCGTCGAGAGCCGCCAATACGGCGAGGCCCTCGGCATCCTCGAGCGCGTGAGCGCGGCCTCGCCGGCGTCGCTGCCGCCGCGCCAGCTGCAGCTGAGAATTCTCGTCGAGATCGGCGAGCGCGCCGCCGCCGTCGATCTCGGCAAGACCCTGCACGAGCAGGTGCCCCACGACGCCGACACCGCCCTCCTCTACGCCGACGCCCTCATCGACGCCGAGCGCACCGAAGAGGCCACCGCGCTGTTGAAAAAAGTGCTCTCGCAACCGGGCGTCGACTCGGCCCAGGCCGTGCGCGCCCGCCGCCTGATGGCCCGCGTGGCCCTCGTCGAGCGCCGCGTCGACGACGCCGTCGCCACCCTAAAGGCCGCCGCCGAAGCCGCCTCGCCCGCCGCCTGCGGCGAGGTCTGCCTCGAGCTCGTCCACGTCGGCGTGGCCCAGAACCGCGTCGCCGAAATCGAAGCCGGCTTGTTGCTGCTGCTGCGCTCCACCGACGTCTCGTCGCTCGTGTCGGGCGCCCTGCTCGCCCGCCAGCACCAGCTCTCGGCCCGCGCCAAAGCCCTCGCCGAGCGCGCCCGCAGCCTCGTGCCCGGCACGGCGGCTGCCGCCCAGCTCGACGGCTTCATCGCCGGCTTGTGATCGGTGCAGCCCTCGTGAGAGGCCGCGCCGACGTCGAAAGCGATTCCCGATGACCACCGCGTTGCACATCGTGAAGAGCGAGGTGAAGAGCGACGTGAAGAGCGACGTCGACGCGCCCGTGTCTGGTGTCGATGATGTCGATGACGTCGATGATCAGGCCTGGCGCGCGCAG
>JBKJNL010000785.1:0-8530 GCA_046593615.1 Myxococcota bacterium
AGCATCGAGCGCACCTGCTCCTGACGATCCGGCGGGAACTGGTCGACGATGCGCTGCACCGTCGAAGCCGCCGTCGTCGTGTGCAGCGTGCCGAACACCAGGTGGCCGGTCTCGGCCATCTCGATGGCCGCCGACACGGTCTCGAGGTCGCGCATCTCGCCGACGAGGATGATGTCGGGGTCTTCGCGCAACGAGGCGCGCAAGGCGCGGGGAAAGCTGTCGGTGTGCTGGCCGATCTCGCGCTGGTTGATCAGGCACTTCTTGGGGAAGTGGACGAATTCGACGGGGTCTTCGATGGTGATGATGTGGTCGGCGCGGTTCTCGTTGACCCAATCGACCATGGCCGCCAGCGTCGTCGACTTGCCCGAGCCGGTGGGCCCGGTGACGACGACGAGGCCCTTGCGCAGCTTGCACATGTCGATGACGGCGTCGGGCAGGCCGAGGTCGGTGGCCGTCAACAGCTTGTTGGGGATCTGGCGGAACACCGCGCCTGCGCCTGAGCGATCCTTGAAGACGTTGCAGCGGATGCGGGCGATGTCCATTGCGTAGGCGAAGTCGCTGTCGTTGGAGGCGGCGAATTCGGCGCGGTTTCGTTGCGGGATGATCTCGTCGATCAGCTTGGCCAGGTTGTGCGGATCGTTCACCGGGAAGCCCGGCATCACCATCATGTCGCCGTCGAGGCGCATCATCGGCGGCTGGCCCGCGGTCATGTGCAGGTCCGAGGCGCCGCGCTTCACGAAGTAGCGCAGGTACTGCTCGATGGCCGGCTGCCCGGCGCTGAGCACCTCGGGGGGGGGCGGCGGCGGCGGCTCGGGCGGCGGCGGCGGTGGCGGCGGGCGGGCCTCGACCTTGGCGGCGCGGGCCTCGCGCATGCGGGCGACCGCGCGGCCGTCGACGACGACGAATTCGGCGCGGAAGACGCAGTGGCCGAAGTGGTAGTCCCACTGCACGTTCTCGCCGCGCTCGAGCTTCACCAGCACGTCGGACGAGGCGATCTCGCTCAAGAGCTGCACGAGGTGCTGGTTCATCAGCTGCCCCGACTTCACATGGATGAGGGGCAGCCGCTGCTCGCCCTTCACCAGGTAGAGGTTGTTGCCGCTTTCCAGCAGCAACGAGTCGGCGCCGTGGGCGATGAGCTGCGCGAGGAAGGAGTCGATTCTGGCCACGCCACCGCCATCGGCAGCGCCAGCCCCTTCTTGAGCGTCCCCGCCCGGCGATTTCGCGAGAGATCCCGAGAGCTCCGCGATCGCGCCACCCCGCCGGCCGGAGCGCAGGCCAGAGCGCAGGGCGATGCGCCCGCTGGCGGCCGCTCGGCGCTGCGGCTGTAAGCCAGCAGCTAGCCGACCCAGGCCACGGTCCACTCCCGCGTCTCGCCGGCGACCACGATGTCGACGACGTCGCCCAGGACGCGGCCGATGATGGCCCGGCCAAACGGCGAGGTCGGCGTCACCACCGAGAGGAAGCCGTCGCCACCTGGGCCGTGCAGCTCGATGCCCGCGCCGGCGGGGGCCAGGAAAAACGTGCGGCCGGCGTCGTCGCTCTCGACCTCGACGACGGCGCCGAGGTCGATGCGCGCTTTGGCATCGAGCCGCGTGGGCTGGAAGCCTTCGAGCAACGCCAGGTCGGCGAGGGCCCGGTTCAAGCGGGCCTGCTGGCCGCGCGCGAGCCCCGACTGCTCGAGCGACACGCGCGAGTCCTCGCGCTTCTCGGCGGGGGTCGCGCCTTCGCGGGCTTCGAGGGCCGCCTCTTCCATCGCCTGGCGCGCGTCGCGGGCGCTGGCCTGCAGGTGCGCGGTGAGCTGGGCGAGCAGATCGTCCTTTTCCATCCGGCGACGTTAGGGGCCGGGATCGGGCCTCGCCAGATGTTCCAGCGATCGGGGTTGGCATGAGCCGCGACGGCGTCGTGGCCGATGACACCGCTCATCGGGTCGGGCAGGTTCGTCGGCGATGAGCGAGCCGATGCAACACGACGACGAGGGCGCCAACTCCGGGGAATCGGGCGCCGGAGAATCGGGCGCCGGTGAGCTCGGCGAGCATCTGGAGTCGATGGATTCGCCGCTGTGGATGGTCGGCCAGGCCCCGGCCCTCAACGACCTCGTCGGTGCGCTGCAGAAATTCCGCCGCGTCATCGACGACCAGCACGAGGGCCGGCTGGTGTTTTCGCGGGCCGAGGTGGGGCAGGCGCGGGCCGAGTTCAGCGCCATGATTCGCCGGGGCGAGCGGGAGCTGCATCTGCTGGCCGGGCTGCTGAGCGAGCGGCTGCTGGGCGCCTACCACCTGAAGAGCGTGGTCATCGGCGAGATCGAAAAGACGCGCGAGCGCTTCACGCTCTCGGTCGACGTCAGCGAGAGCGAGGTCGTGGGCACCACCGATCTCGATCTGGGCACCCGCGTGCTGGCCCGCCTGGCCATCGCCGACCAGCGGGGCTGGCTGCGCGCCGGCCTCATCAGCAACGTCGTCGAATACGAAGCCGAAGAGCCAAACTTGTTTCAGGCCTTTCGCATCCTCACGCGCATCAAGGCCGAAGAAGAGATCTGGAACAAGGTGGCCGACGAGATCTTCGACCTCGACGCCATCGTCTTGAAGGACAAGCAGCTGCGCCACCTCGGCCGCTACGTCAAAGACGTCTTTGGCGTCAAAGTCGTGGTCGGCACCGCCGAAGACGCCCTGCGCGTACAGGCGGCCCTGGTCGAGCTGGTCTTTGACGACGAGCGACTGCTGGCCCGTGAGCTGGCCGCCGATGACGCCCACCGGCGCCTGGGCTTCGTCGAGGTCAAAGACTACCTGCACCGCAGGTCGCGCAAGCAATCGGGGTGGACCGCCTTGAAGTCGGTGGTCCGCTGGGGCGGCCGCACCTTTGAGATCCAGGTGCAGCCGCTGTCGAACTTCCTGCACGAGCGCGAGCGCCTCACCAAAGAGAGCCACGCCTCGTTCAAGTCCACCCGCGAGCGCGTGCGCGATGGCGTCGTCGCCCGCCTGCCGCTCTACGGCTTCTACCGGGCGCTGCTGCGCTGGCTGTTTGTCGACCCCACGTCAGAGCCGCCCATCCACGAGGGCGTCGAGATCGTGCTCGCCGACTGACGGGCCGTGTCGACGTCCCAAAAAGCCGGCCGCGCAAAAGCACGGCCGCAAAAGCAGGCCGCGCAAAAGCAGACCGCCGGGGCGTGCCCGGCGGTCGGCGTGCATCGGGTGGCGTCGTTGTTCAGAACTCGAAGCCGAGGGCGGCGCCGGCCGCCCACGAGTTGAGCGCGTCGTCACCAAAGGCGCTGGTCTCCGAGCCAAAGAGGTCGGAGCCGACGGCCGCGCGGTAGGTGGCGCGGGTATCGAGGGTCACGCCGCTGAAGCCAAAGGCCAGGCCAAGGCCCATGGGCACGGTCAGCACATCGTCTTCGTTGGTGAAGTCGGCGGTGAGCGAGGCGTCGCTGACGACGTTGAAGCGGTTCCAGCCGATGCCGCCAAAGGTGTAGGGCTCGATGAGGAACTTGCCGTCGTCAGCGCCGATGTCGGGGGTCATGGGCAGGTTGAGGCGGGCCACGCCCTCGACGCCGTTGCTCATCAAAAAGGCCTCGCTGCCGGCGCCGAGCGCGTTGATGTCGCGGGCCGAGCCGACATAGGCGACCTCGCCGCCGAGGATCGAGCGGGTGCCGACGCCGACGCGGGCATCCCAGTAGCCGCCGGTTGCGGTCGCGGCGTCGTGCGAGTCCTGCGTGAAGTTCGTGGCACCGCCGCCGACGAAGCCGTAGACGCCGGCCGGGGTCACGAGGGCGTTGCCGATGAGGCCGTCGTCGTCGTCGTCATCGGCGGCAACGACGGTCTTTGCCGGCAGCGGCTCGGCCACTGGCATCGTCGTCGGTGTCGTCGTCGTTGTCGTCGTCGTCGAATCCGTCGTCGAATCCGGCGTCGCCGGCGCCTCCACCACCGGCTCGAGGGTCGGCTGGTACTGCTCTTCTTCGGTCGCAAAGGCCGCGACGGGGACGAGGCCAGCGACGATGACGGGCAGGGAGAGCTTGAAGATCTTGACGGACATGGTGCGCTCCAACGTGAGGGGCGACGTGCGTCTTTGACGTCGTCACCGGGTTGCGAATCGGCTTCGGGTCCTCGTGATTGCAGCGGCCATGCCTGCCGCGAGTCACGGGGCACGGCCGCGCCTGCGCGGCACGGATCGCGGGTCGTGGGATCGCAATGTCGCCTCATCGTGCGCTTCGGCCGGCACTCGACGCTGGGGCTCTGTGCCACGGGGCCGGCAACGTGTGACGTTTCTGCAACGCCGCCCGCGATCCACGCCGCCACCCGCGTGGCGACGTCAGCACGGGTTGGGTCAGGCGCGGGCCTGCTTCCTGCTTTATGGAGCTGATGGAAAAATCCTTTTTCACCGCGATCGCGGACCCCGCCCTGGAGCCCGGGGTGTTCGGGTCCGGCACGCCGCTCGCGACACTGTGCTTCGCGCTCGTCGCGTTGTTCGCCGCCGTTGCGATCGTGGTGCTGGTGCAACGGCGTCGACGCTGGCGCGCCGCCTGGCGCGCTCAGGCCGTGGCCACCGACACCGCCGGCGGCACCCTCGACGAGGTCTGCGCGCGGCTGTCGTCGCCCGGTGTCGGCACCGCCACGATGTTGGCCGACAACACCGTGGCCTGGGCCGCGCGCTGGCGGCTGATCGAGAGCGCGACCCGCTCCATCGACTTCGCCACCTTCATCCTCGGCGGCGACGCCTTTGGCCTGGCGCTGCTCGGCGCGCTGCTGCGCAAGCAAGAGGCCGGCATCAAGGTGCGCGTGCTGGTCGATTCATTCGGGCTGCGCTGGGGCTCCAAGGTGCCGCTGCGCCTCGACCCCCTTCGCACGTTGCGCGCCGCCGGCGCCGACGTGCGCATCTACAACATGCTGTCGTGGAAACACCTCGGCATCCTCTTGCGCCGCAAGAGCCTGTTGCCGCTGTTCGCTTGCGATCACGACAAGCTGCTGCTCATCGACGGAGAGTCCGCGGTCTGCGGCGGCCGCAACATCGCCCCCGACTACTTCGCCCACCCCGACGACGACGAGCTGTGCTTCTCCGATCGCGACGTGCTCTTGCGCGGCGGCGGCAGCATCGCCGGCTTCCTCCACGCCTTTGAGTGCGAGCGTCGCTGCGCGGTCACCCGCAAGCTGCGGCTGCGTCCGCAAAACGAGCCGATGCGCCGCCTCATGCTCGCCGCCGCCGACGGCATGGACCGCTGGCTCACCGCCGACCCGTTCACCGCCGAAGAGCTGGAGCGACTGGACGCGCCGTCATCACAAGAGCGCGCCGAGCTTGTCGAGCGCACGCTGGCCGGCCTGGCCGCGGCCGCGCAGAGCACAGGGCAGCTGCCGGGTCGGCACGCTTCGCCGAGCACCCAGTCGCCCCACGACGACGCCGCCCTGGCCACGGTGCCCGCGCCCGCGCCCAACAGCCTGGCCGCGCGGGCCTCGTTTCGGCTCCTGCGCCGCGCCGGTGGCAACATCGCCGTTGAAGCCGAGCGCTATCTCGATCTGGCCGCGGCCCTGGCGGCGCAGCCGCGCTTGCGGGGCGCGCTGCGGGCCGAGCTGCCGCCGGAGAACGTGGCCGACATGAGCGTGCTCAACGCCAGCTCGGCGTTGAACGGCGAAGACCAACGCCTCAACGAGGCCCTGCTGCGTTTGCTGGCGGCGGCGCGGTCGACGGTGCTCATCGAAAGCCCCTACCTGATGCTCGCCGAGCGCGCCTTGCTGGCCCTCGAGCAGGCCGCGAAGCGCGGCGTGCAGATCACGATCGTCACCAACGGACCGACGTCGACCGACAACGCCCCCGCCGAAGCCTTTTTCCTGCGCACCTGGCCGCGCATCCTGGCCCGCGTGCCGACGCTGCGAATCTTCGTGCTCAACGGCAAGCACAACGCCCACGGCAAGACCGCGGTCATCGACGGACACGTCGCCATCGTCGGCTCCTACAACCTCGACATCATCAGCGCCGCCGTGAACGGCGAGGTCGCGGTGGTGTTGCGTGGCGAGCAGATCGTGCAGGCCGTGGCCGCGCCGATCCTGGCCCGCCTCGCCGAGGGCAAGAACAGCGTCGTCGAGTACCGCATCGATCGCCGGGAGCTGGCCAACGGCAGCGTCGTCGAAGCCTACGGCCCCGCCGACCATGTGCCGTTGCGCAAGCGCTTCGCCATGCAGGTGCTGTCGCAGGTGGTCTCGCTGCTGCGGTACCTGCCGGGCATCGCCAAGCCCTGACACGCACCGTCAGCCTGGCGTGCGCGAGAGCGGCAACGAGAGCGGCAACGTAAAGGTGAACGTGGCGCCGCCGCCGACGACGCCGCTGGCCGAGGTCTGCCCGCCGTGGCGGTGGATGATGCGCCGCACGCTGGCCAGGCCGATGCCGGTGCCTTCGTAGTCGTCGTCGTTGTGCAGCCGGTGGAACACGCCGAACAACTTGTCGACGTGCTGCATGTCGAAGCCGATGCCGTTGTCGGTCACCGAGACCGCGACGTGGTCGGCGGTGACGACGGCGCCGACCTCGATGACTGGCAGCGGCTGCGGGCGTGTGTACTTGAGGGCGTTCGACAACAGGTGGCGCAAGACGAGCCGCAAGAGGTCGGGATCGGCGACGACGTGCGGGAGCGGACCGATGCGCCACGCCACCGGGCGGCCGAGCGCCTCGATGGCGATGTCGTGTTGCACCGAAGCCAGAAGCAGATCGAGAGCGATCTCGCGGGTCTTGAGCGCGGTGCTGCCCACGCGCGAAAACGCCAGCAGGTCGTCGATGAGCGTGCCGGCCTGCCGGGCGGCCGCGCAGATGGTCTGCAGGTAATGCACGCCGGTGCTGTCGAGCCGGTCGACGGCGTTTCGCTGCAGGTTCTCGGCAAAGCCGTGGATGTGGCGAATGGGCGCGCGCAGATCGTGGGCCACCGAATACGAAAACGCCTCGAGCTGCTTGTTGCTCTCTTCGAGCTCGCGGGTGCGCGCGGCCACGCGACGCTCGAGGGACTCGGCCAGCTCACGCAGCTCAGCCTCGGTGCGCAGCCGCTTGATGCCGAGGGCCACGGCGTCGGCCACCTGCTGCAACGTCGCCAGCGTGTCCTCGGGAATGCGCCGGTGCGCGGTCAAGGCGATGACGCCCACCAGCGTCTGGCCCAGCAGCAGCGGGTAGCCGACAAAGGCCACCGCATCTTTGACGTCGACGACACTGCTGTCGTTGTGGCCGGCGTTGGGCAGGTTCGCGACCTGCGGGCGGCGCTCGACGGCGATCGAGCCGATGCGCGATGGACCCAGAGCAATGCGGGCCTCGGCGCCCGCAGCGTCCCCGGCACCGCCGACGGCGTCGACGCCGGCGCTGGCCTGCAGCACGAGCGCGTCCTGCGTCGGGTCGAAGAGCCAGATGCGAACCAGCGCGGCCTCGAGCTCACGCACCGTCGCCGCCGCGCACTCCTGCAGCATCTCGTGCAGCGCCGTGCTTCTCACCAGGGCCATGCCGACCCGCGCCGTCAGCGCGTGGTGGCGGGCCAGGCGCAGATGCGCGGCCGCTGCTTCGGCTGCGGCTGCACCGTCGTCGTCGTGGTCGTCGTGGTGGACGCTCACAGCGCGCTTCCGGGGATCGACTGGCTCACGGGGCGCGCAGGGCTCGGCATGGTGTGACGCTCCTCGGCAGCGTCACGACAACGGTCGAGCCCGGCCAAGCTGCTTTGTACCTTTCCAGTGACGCAACTGCGTGCCGGGTTTCCCGGGGGCACGAGCCTGCGGCGGCAGCGAACGGCGCAGCCAACGTGCTACGACCGCTTCATGCACCGCCTTTTCACCGGTCTCGCCGTCGCCGCCTCCGTCAGCGCCTTTGCCGTCGTCGTCGCGCTCGGCGTCCCCCTCTCCGTCAGCGGCTGCGCCACCGACAAAGAAGCCGTCAAGGCGTTCTTTGCCCCCGACTTCCGCACCGCCGACGACACCAAGCTGCAAGACGGCATGTGGCGCCTCGGCCGCGGCGTGCAAGACCTCGACGACGCCTTCAAGACCGAAGGCGTCTCCGACGACGACCGCCACGCCGCGGTGATGCAGACCCTCGACATGATGTCCGAGGCCGCGGCTTCGGTGAGCAAGCCCGGTCGGCGCCAGGGGCACACCAACGTGTCGATGAACATCGACCAGCTCATCGTCGAGATCGACGCCGCCAAGACGGCCGCGGCGGCCAAGGAATACGACCTCGCAAAGGCGCTGCCGCAGAGCTGCCTGGCCTGCCACCAGGGCGCCGGCGGCGGACCCCAGACCGTCCACTGATCGCTGTTCCCCTGAACGCGCCCCCTGAACGCCGCCCCCTGCACGACGGGGCCGCGCACCCACCGCCCAACACCGACCCGCGGGCGGACCGCTAGATGCGCGCCCTTCATGCACTCCGCGAGTACCTCGGCGCCCGCTGGCGCTTTCGACGGCTCCACGGCGAAGACCTCGCCAACTGGCAGCACCGGCAGGCCACCGAAGCCGCCCGCTTCGCCTTTGCCCACGCCCCCTTCTACCGCGCGCTGTCGTCGTCGTCGGGGCTGACACCCGAGCGCTGG
>JBKJNL010000885.1:0-4923 GCA_046593615.1 Myxococcota bacterium
CCTACTCCAAGGGCTGCGAGAACCGCGACGACAAAGACGCCGAGGTGCACCGCGCCTTGTGGTTCGCCACGGCCCGCGCCCGCCGCATCATGGAAGACGCGCTCGAGCAGCTCTTGAAGCACGAAGGCTTCGTCGTCGAAGGCGACACGGTTCGCCGCAAGGTGGCCTGAGGGTCGGGCTGCGGGGCCTTCGCTCGAGCGCCACCATCACGACCCCCCTTTCGGCACCGGCGCGAGTCCACTAGCGACGACGTCGTGGACCCCGCCGCCGACCTCGAGCTCACCGTCGTCATGCCCTGCCTGAACGAGGCGCTCACGCTCGGGGCCTGCATCGATCAAGCGCAAGCGATGCTGCGCACCTCGGGGCTGCGCGGCGAAGTCGTCATCGGCGACAACGGCTCCACCGACGGCAGCCAGGACATCGCCCGCGCCAAAGGCGCCCGCGTCGTCGACATCCCCGTGCGCGGCTACGGGGCCGCGCTGCTGGGGGCCATCGCCGCGGCGCGCGGCCAGTTCGTGATCATGGGCGACTCCGACATGAGCTACGACTTCGGCCACGCGCCCCGCTACGTCGCAGCGCTCCGCAGCGGCAAAGACCTCGTCATGGGCAACCGCTTCAAGGGCGGCATCGGCCCGGGCGCCATGCCGCCGCTGCACCGCTACCTGGGCAACCCGGTGCTCACCAAGGTCGGCCAGCTGCTCTTTGGTCTGTGGGACGTCGGCGACTTCCACTGCGGGCTGCGGGCCTTCAACAAGAAGAGCATCGAGTCCCTCGGGCTGACCTGCACCGGCATGGAGTTCGCCTCGGAGATGGTCGTCAAAGCCCGCCTGCACGGGCTGGCAATCGGCGAGGTGCCGACGACGCTGGCCAAGGACGGCCGCGACCGCCCCCCGCACCTGCGCACCTGGCGCGACGGCTGGCGCCACCTGCGGTTTCTCCTCTGCTACTCGCCGCGCTGGGCGTTTCTCTACCCCGGCTTCGTCTGCGGCTTGATCGGCCTGCTGCTCATGGCCCTCGTGCTGCCGGGCCCGCTCACGTTTGGCGGCGCAGGTGCCGGCGGGGGCGTCGTCTTTGACATCCACACCCTGGTGTATGGTGGTGGACTGGTGCTCGTCGGCGCCCAGGGTGTGTTTTTTGCGGTTCTTTCAAAGACCTATGCCATCGTCGCCGGCCTGCAACCGCTGCGACCCGAGGCCACCCGCCTGTTTCAGCGCATCACCCTCGAGCACGGCGTCATCGTCGGCATCCTGCTGGTGCTGGCCGGCATCGCTGGCTCGCTGCTCGCCGTGAACGGCTGGGTCGAGCGGGGACTGGGCGACTACGATCCGGGCGTGGCCATGCGCATCGTCGTGCCCTCGGTCGTGGCCCTAGCGCTGGGCGCGCAGACCATTTTCTCGAGCTTCTTCTTGAGCCTTCTGGGCATGCCGACGCGGCAGCACGCGTTTTTGTCATCGTCTTCTTCGACGTCATCTTCGACGCCGGAATCTTCACTTCTGGTTTCTTCAGGTTCTTCAGGTTCTTCAGCGGGGCACTCATGATCAACCAGGCTCTCGATCTGGTCCACGGCGGCTTCATCTTTGGGCGCCGCGTCAAGGTGCTCGCCGAGTCGCTGGCCCGCCAGATGCCCGCCGACGCCCGCATCCTCGACGTCGGCGCCGGCGACGGCTCGATGGGCATGAGCATTAAGAAGCTGCGCCCCGACGTCAGCCTCGAGGGCATCGACGTCTTTGTGCGCGACCAGACCGCCTACAAGGTCAAGCACTTCGACGGGCAGCACATCCCGCACCCTGACAACTCCTTTGACGCCGCCTTGTTCGTCGACGTGCTGCACCACACCAAAGACCCGCTGACGCTGCTGCTCGAAGCCGCCCGCGTGGCCAAGGTCGTCGTCGTCAAAGACCACCTGCGCGAGGGCCTGCTCGCCGAAGAGACGCTCAAGGCGATGGACTGGGTCGGCAACGCCCGCCACGGCGTGGTGCTGCCCTACAACTACTGGAACCGCCTGCAGTGGGACGCGGCCTTTGCCCGCGCCGACCTCGTCAAAGATAGCTGGGACGAGACCCTCGGCCTCTACCACCCGGGCCTGTCGCTGCTGTTCGATCGCTCGCTGCACTTCGTCACCCGTCTGTCGCGCCGCTGAGCCGACGTGCAAGCGAGGGGCGGCCGATCGGGCCCAGGTCCTCGCTGGACGGCGCGGCTCTGCGCGCACGCGGCACAGGCAGTGCATTGATTGCGGCGTCCGCGGCGCGGTGATGAAGCGCCGCTCTCTACCCCGGAGCTCTTATGTTTTTGCAGTGGTTGGTCGCCCATGACTTCGATTCCTGCTCCGACGCCGCCGCCGTCGCCGCCTGCCAGATCGCCGACGGCCAGGCCCGAGCCATCCACGGCCGAGGCAGGGTGGTGCTGTGCCACGTCGTCGTCGACGCCCCGCTGATCATCACCCCCGATGTGATGGGCTTGACCGACTTGCGGGGCGAGCTCGCCGCCCGCCACGAGGAGGCAGCCCAGCGGCTGGAGCGGGTGGCGGTCGGGTTGCGGACGCGGTTCCCGACCCTGACCGTCGAGACCTGCATCGGCCGCGGCCCGACGGTGGCCACGATCCTCGACGAGGCCGAGCGCGCCCACGTCGACGCTGTCGCCTGCGGCACCCACGGCTCGCACGGCCTGACCCGCTTGTTGTTCGGCAGCACCGCCGAACGCGCCGTGCACGGCTCGAGAAAACCGGTGCTGGTGGTGAAGAACGAGGCGCCGCCGTTGATGGGCTCCTGAGCGACGACGCTGGCGGCGCCGCACATCAGGTTGAGCGCATCCGCTCTGGGGCCGGGCGCTTCGGCTCCCTCTGCGGCTCCCTCTGCGGCTCCCTCTGCGGCTTCGCTGCGGCGCCGTCGCTGGGCAGGTCGAGGCCGACGCCGAACACAGGCCCGTCGGCGCTGCTGACCCGCTCCACCGCTCGGGCCCGGGCCTATTCGTGCCGCACGCCGGGACGCGCCGTCAGAGGGGCCGGTTCGCCGATGCGCACGGAGATGTCCGCGGTGAGCAGGCGAAGGACATGCTTCTGGCGCAAGGCCAGGGGCCACCAGTCGTAGAACAGCATCTCGATGGGGCGCCACATGATGACCCAGCCGGTGATCACGAGACCCTCGCGCAGAATTTCGCGCCCGTGCCCCGCCGGCAATCCCGCCGTCAGCTGTGCCGCGAACAGGAACGCGGCCGTGACCGTTGCCCCCACCACGAGCGCGGCCCGCCCGAACCAACGCTGTTGGCGGCGGCGGCGAGCCAGCTGCAGATGCTCATGGCGGAAGTGGGCAAGGATC
This sequence comes from Myxococcota bacterium, assembly GCA_046593615.1. Classification (GTDB taxonomy): domain Bacteria; phylum Myxococcota; class UBA727; order UBA727; family VGSZ01; genus VGSZ01. The sequence continues at coordinate 3,315 of JBKJNL010000885.1, forward strand.
GCCTCGACAATGTCCGCGGTCGTGAGCGGCGGCGACGGCGGATCCTCGACGTGGACGGCGATCGCCAGGGGCTCGCGGGCGGGGATCTCTTCCACGGCGGTCAGCAGGTAGTCGGCGGCTTGCTCGTCGAGATCCCGCTCGCGAAAGGGCGCGGCGTCGCGGTTGTCGAACAGCTGCGAGGCTGTGCGAACCCGCAGGTCGATGATGGTTTGCTGGCCGTCGTGTCGGTAACGCGGGCTCTTCAAGCTCGACATCGGTGCGTCCTTCTCGACCAGGCGTCACCGACGCGCCGTCGGCCATGCATTTCGTCCGGCAGCGTCGGCGGTCAGACGACTGCGCGACCTCCACACCGCCGATGGCCGTCTCGACCCCGTTGAGCGTCGCCGACGTTCAGGTTGGAGCGGGCGACGCGTTGTTGACCTCACGTCACCGGCGGCGCGGCCCGCATGCGTCGGCTGCGCGCGAGCAGCCAGATCATGAAGACCGCTTCGCCCACGAAGGTGACGGCGCCGATGTTGAGCGCGTAGTCGCGAACGACGATGAGGCCGATGGTGTCGGCGACGTACCCGGCGCCCGCCGGCAGCAGCAGCACGCCGAGCCAGGTCGGCACGGACCCCGAGCGGATCGCGAGGTACCCGACGAGGAGCAGGTGGGCTCCGAACAGCAGCAGTCCGGCGTGCCAGACGGCGTCGAAGCTGCTCATCTGCAACAGCGCCTGCGCCTGGCGCTCCGAAGTGGCCAACCCGGCGACGACTGGCCGCTCGGTGAGGAGCTGGGTCGCTGTGACGAGGTGGCCGACGGCGACCAACATCACGGCCGCGTAGGCGACGCGGATGCTGGCCGCGAGCCCGGACACGATCGGGGAAACCGGATCGAACACCACCTTCAGCGCCCAGGCCACCACGACGTCGAGGACGGCGACGAGAGCGAAGCACAGAACGCCGATGCGAAACGCGCCCTCGGAAGCGACGATGTTCTCCGCGGTTGTTGCCGCGTCGCCACGGATCCAGAGCTTGTCGATGGTCATCACGATCCCGTAGATCGAGAGGCACGTCATCGCGAGCAGGCCGACGCCTGCGGTGAGCCCGGCCCTCTGTACGCGCCGGTCACTCTCGATCGTCTCTTGCTGATTCATGGCCAGGCCTCAGGTTCTTTCGGGTCAGCTCGTGTTTCGCCGCTGCGGTCCGTGTTTCGCCGGTCAGAGCCAGGCGTCGATCTTGCGGAGGGGCGCGTGTTCTCCGAGCACCACCGCTCGCGCAGCGACGGCCACGTGCGGTCGCCAGGTCAACGCAAGGGCCAGGCCAGCGATCAAGCCGGCGCCGCTCACCGCGGCGTCGCGGTCGACACCCGTCGAACCGGACCACGACCGAGCGGAACCACACACAGCGGTGAGCGATCGCACCCGGGCTCGGGAAGCCCGTGTCGATCACGGCCATGACCGTGCGCAGCTCGGCGGGCGTCAACAGCAGATCCGAGCCGGCGTCGCTGTCGACTCAAGTCCGGCGCGGCGTCGCCGATGGAGGGACACGCAACACCGGGAGCGCACATGTCGGCAGACCGACCGATCCAGCAGCACGGCGACGGCGTCGTCTTTACCCAGCTCGGCGAC
>JBKJNL010000016.1:0-8318 GCA_046593615.1 Myxococcota bacterium
CGCCAGCGCCAGCGACGCGAACCCCACCAATGAGAAGAGCCAGCTGCGGAAGGGCACGGCGCGCACGCTACACCACAGCCCGCGGCGGCGGCCTCATCGATGAAGGCGTCAGTGGAGCTGCCGACAGGTGCGTTCACAGCCGACCAGCAGCGGCTCGGCGGCCGGCGGCAGCGGCGCCTTTTTCTGCAGCAGGCCGACGCATGCGGCCCGACACGACGAGAGCGCCTGCAGCCGCTGGTCGAGGCTGCGGCGCACGGGCGATGGGGGGGGCGGTCGCGGGACGGCAGGCCCTGCGCCGACGTCGGCGGCCTGGCCGGCGTCGACGACGACGGCGCCTGCGACGACTGCAACGGTCGGGGGCGCCGCAGGCGTGATCACGGGCGCGATTACGGGGGCGATCACGGGCGTGACCACGGGCGTGATCACGGGCGCGATCACCGGCCTCTGCACCATCGTCGGCGCGGGCGTCCCGGTCATCGCCAGCGCGCCGACGATGGCAACGATGGCGACCACGACGACGCCGCCGGCCAGCAACAGTCTGCGCGACGACGATGGTGACGATGACCGACTGGGCGCAACGGCTGCGTGCGGCAGGACCACGGTTCCCAGCGACGACGACGACGAAAACGACGACGGCAACGACGAAAACGACGACGACGGCAGCGTCGCCGCCGGCGGCACGCCCTGGGCTGCCGGGATCGCCATCTCGGTCCGTGCCCAGGCGGGCAGGCTCTCGATGTGCGTGCTCGCCGCCACCAGATCGGCAAAGGCGGGCAGGGCGACGGTGCGGGTGGCGAGGGCGGCGGCGACGGCGACGGCTTCTTCGATGGCGAAGCTGATGGTGTCGGGCGGCAGCTGCAGCGCCAGGGTCGCCGGGTCTTGCTGCGCGGCGCCGGCCGTCGTCGTCGTCGCCACGGGCACCATCGCGGCCCGGGCCCGATCGGCGCGCGCCAGCTCGGGCTCGGCGACCTCCTGCACGATGTTGGCGAGCTGCTGGGCTGCGGCGATCGACCCGCCGCGGGCCATCAACAACGGCGTCAACGCCGCGAGGCGCTCGGCGGCGTCGAAGGAACGCAGCCTCCGCTCGCTGGCCAACATGGGTGCCAGAAATCCCTGCAGGTCGGGCGCGAGCGTCTGCCAGTGCGGCGGCACCCAGCCGTCGCCGCCCACGCGTCCCCAGATCTCCGACGTCGTCAGCGCGCCCCAGTAGCGCTGGCCGCTCAGCAGCTCGTAGAGGACGACGCCGGCGGCAAAGATGTCGGCGCGGGAGTCGACGACGGCGCCGCGGGCCTGCTCGGGCGCCATGTACGCGAGCTTGCCAAAGACGACGTTCTGCTCGGTGCGCGCCTGCTTCACCGACGACAGCGCCAGGCCGAAGTCGATGACGCAGGCCTCGCCGTTGCGCACGCACATCACGTTGTGCGGCGAGATGTCGCGGTGGACCACGCCGAGGGGCGCCTGCGTCAGCGGGTGACGCGCCGTGTGCGCCGACGCCAGCGCATCGAGCAGGCAGGCGCCGATCCACAGCGCGACCGCGTCGTCGAGGTTGCGGCCGATCGACGGCAGGCGGTTCATGAGCGTCAGCAGGTCGACCCCTTCGACAAGGGCCAGAGCCAGGTAGCGGACGTCGCCGGCGCGGCCGGCGTCGACGACGCGGGCGATGTGCGGGCCGGTCACGAGCATGGCCAGGCGCGACTCGTCGGCGAAGCGTTTGACGGCGTCGGCGTCGTCGGCCTGCTCGGCGCGCACGGTCTTCACCACGCACAGGTCGGTCTGCGTCGCGGTGAGCCCCGACCCGGGCGCTTCTGACGCCGGGAGGCCGAGGGCCTGCGCCAGCCACACCTCGCCCATGCCGCCGCGACCGATGCGCTCCAGCAACAGGAAGGGACCCAGACGTTCGCCAGCGTCGACCACAGCGACGCCACGATAGCCCGTGTCCGACGCGGTGCGCGTTCGGTCGCAGCGGACTGTGATGCGCGCGCGGGGTCGACGAGGTTGTCGCCGATGACGGCGTGGAAGCGGCGCCGCGCCGCAGGGCCGTTCACCTCAGTCGACAAAGGGCCGCCGAGGAGCGATGAACAGCGGGCCATGAAGAACGCTCTCGCCCTCGCCGCTGTCGTCGCCATCCTCGCTGCTGGCACCGCGTGCCCGCCGAAGTCCGAGGAGCAGGCCCTGCCGCCCCCCGGCCTCGCCGGTCGTCCGCCAGCGTCGCCGTCGAACCCGACCACGATCCCCGCGGGTGCCCAGCTGCCCGCCGGCCACCCGCGCATCGACGGCGACACCGTCGCTGGCGGCGACGACGGCGCCCCGCTGCCCACCAAGGGCGCGCCCCTCCCCAACTTCGGCACCCCCGCGGGCGACTTCGGTGGTGGTGGGGGCGGTGGCGGTGGCGGTGGCGGTGGCGGTGGCGGTGGCGGCATGGGCGCCGGCGTCGTCTTCACCGGCAAGGTCGTCGAGAAGCTCGACGTGCCGTCGTACACCTACCTGCGGATCCAGACCCCTGGCTCCGAGGAGTGGGTGGCGGTCAGCACGATGTCGATCAACGTCGGCGACACCGTGACCATCAACCAGCAGATCGTCATGGAGAACTTTCCCTCAAAGGCGCTGGGCCGCACGTTCCCCAAGCTCGTCATGGGCACCGCCATCGTCGGCGGCTGAGCTCGATCCGACGGTGGTGGCGCCTGGGTTGTGCCGATCGGTGCCTGGTCCCGTTCGCCAAACCGGACCCCGCGAAGTGATCCGCCGACTTCGTTGATTGCGACGACTCCGGCCGTGGGCTAACGCGCGGCCCCATGACCAAGCTCTTTGCCCGGCTCTCCCTCGCTGTTGCCGTTTCCACCTTTGCCGCCGCCGTCGTCGGCTGTGCGAGCGCGCAGCCGACCGCGCAGGGCTCGTCGGGGCGCCGCACCGTCGGCCTCTCGCTGAAAGAGGCCCAGCAGATCGTCGCCGGCTTCGAGTCCAAGCAGGTCCCGCCGCAGAAAGCCGTCGGCGTCCCCGGCGACACAAAGGCCGCGCTCGAGATCCTGAAGTCCGACCGCATCGACGCCTTTCCCGCCGCCGTCGCCTGGCTGGGCAAGCAAGAGGGCTACGACGCCCTGGCCCTCAAGGCCCAGGTCGAGCTCGCCTGGGGCGAGGCCGAGCTGACCGTCGCCGAGGTGCTCTCGCACACGGCCTCGCAGCTGGAGCAGAACCTGCGCGGCTGGGAGGTTCGCAAGAGCCTCTCCGACGCCGACAAAGCCAAGATCCAGGCCGAGCGCGAGCGCATCGCCGTCTACCGCGAGACCGACGAAGCCCTGCGCCTGCTCGCCGCCGAGCACGTCGGCCAGGGCGCCGAAGACGCCGAAAAAGCCATTGGCCAGAAGCCCGACGACTACGTCGGCTACCGCATCGCCGCCGACGCGGCCCGCCTGCGCAACCAGTGGCCCGAGTTCACCGCCAACGTGAAAAAGGTCGAGGCCCAGAACCCCGACTCCAACGGCCTCAAGTTCCTCCGCGGCGTCGAGGCCTACATGCGCGACGGCGATTCGCGCGAGGCCGCGACGCACTTCCGCGACGCCCTCGCTGGCGACCCGGCCTTTGTCCGGGCGCAGGCCCAGCTGGTCCTGGTGTCGCCGAACATCTTTGAGCAGCACAAGGAGCTCATGGCCCTCCAGGGCATGGCCCCCGACCACCAGATCGTCCGCTGGGCCGGCCCCGGCATCGAGAACGCCCACACGGCCGCCAAGGAGCGCCAGGCGGCCATCCAGCAGGCCATCACCAACCGCCCCAACGCGGCGACGAACACGATCAAGAACAACTGAGGTCCGCGGCCGCTCAGGGCGGACGGAGCCACGAAAAAGCCCGGCGTCACCGCCGGGCTTTTCGTTTCAGCACCTGTCCAGCACCCGTTCGCGGCGAGCGGTCAGCGGGTGCTGTAGTTCTTGTCGAGCCAGGTCTTGTAGGCGCCACTCTTGATGTTCTGGACCCACTGGGGATTCTGGAGATACCAACGAACGGTTTCGCGCAGACCCGACGGAAAATCATGCTTCGGGACCCAGCCCAGCTCGCGCTCGATCTTGCTGCAGTCGATGGCGTAGCGGCGATCGTGGCCGGGGCGATCCTTCACAAAGGTGATGAGCTTCATCAGCTCGGCCCGGTCGATGTTTTTTTCTTCGGCGACGACGTCGATCAGCTTGTGCAGCAGGTCGAGGTTCTTCCACTCGTTGCGGCCACCGACGTTCCAGGTGGTGCCGGTCTCGGCCTTGCGCAGGATCAACCAGATGGCTTCGGCGTGGTCATCGACGTACAGCCAGTCGCGGATGTTCTGACCATCTCCATACACCGGCAAAGGCTTGCCATCGAAGCAGTTGAGAATCATCAGAGGGATGAGCTTCTCGGGGAAATGATAGGGACCGTAGTTGTTGCTGCAGTTCGAGAGCGTCGTCGGCAGGTGGTAGGTGTGCGCGTAGCTCGAGACCAGGTGGTCAGACGCCGCCTTTGACGCCGAGTACGGCGAGCGCGGGTCGTAGGCGGTCTCTTCGGTAAAGAAGCCGTCGTCGCCGAGGGAGCCGAAGACCTCGTCGGTGGAGACGTGGTGGAAGTGCACCGTCTGCCCCGCCGTCGCGCGCGCGCGCACGGCTTCGAGCAGGCCGAAGGTTCCCATGATGTTGGTCTCGAGGAAGTCGCGCGGGCCGTGGATGCTGCGGTCGACGTGGCTCTCGGCGGCGAAGTGGACGATGGCGTCGACCTTGTGCTCTTCGAGCAGCTTCTCGACGAGGGCTTGATCGCGGATGTCGCCCTTCACGAAGACGTAGCGCCCCTTGGCGATGGCGGGCGGCTCGACGTGGCCCTCGAGGTTCTCAGGGTTGCCGGCGTACGTCAGGGCGTCGAGGTTGACGATCTTCCCGGTGAAGCCGGCGTCGGCAAAGACCGTGCGGATGAACGCCGAGCCGATGAAGCCGGCGCCGCCGGTGACGAGCAGGGTGTCGAGCTTGCGCGCGGGAGAGTCGTTCTTCACGGTCATGGTCACATCCGGGGTGTGGTCGACGACGCGCCCCAAGGACTCGAGGCCCCAGAGCGGGTTCGGCGTCGGTTCGGCGTCGGGTCGCCGGCGGGGCGCCGGCGGGAGAGGTCACGTCTTTGGGTAGAGGGTCAGCAAGAGATCAGCGAGCGTCGGCGCCTGCCGATCGCGGGCCGAGACGACGGCGTCGGCGGGCGGCACGGGCCAGGCGATGCCGACGTCGGCGTCGTCGAAGCGAAAGCCGGTCTCGCTCTTGGGGTCGTAGAACGCCGTGACCTTGTAGGCGACGTCGGCGATGTCGGAGGTGACGCAGAAGCCGTGGGCAAAACCGACGGGCACGAACAGCTGCTCGTGCTTCACGTCGTCGAGCACCTGCATGTGGTGCTGCTTGTACGTCTTTGACCACGGCCGGACGTCGACGACGACGTCGACGATGGCGCCGCGCGAGCACCGCACCAGCTTGCACTGGCCGGGGATGGTGCCCACCGGCTTCTGCAGGTGCATGCCGCGGATGGTGCCGCGGGTGCTGCGCGAGTGGTTGTCTTGCACGAAGTCGACGCCGAGACCGGCGGCCTTCATGCGCTCGGCGTTCCACGGCTCGAGAAAGAAGCCGCGGTCGTCGACGAAGACCCTGGGACGCAGCAGCTTCAGGTCTTCAAGCGGAAGATCGACGACCTCGAGGCCCGCTGCCGGAGTCGGGGCGGCCATGTCAGGTGCCCTCGGTGGCGGCCGAGCGGGCGAGCTCTTTGACGTATTCGCCGTAGGTCGACTTGCCGAGCTTTTCGGCCGCCTGGGCCAGCTTCTCGTCGTCGATGTAGCCCATGCGCCAGGCGATCTCTTCGAGGCAGGCGATCTGCACGCCGGTGCGGTTCTCGAGGACCTGCACGAACAGCGCGGCTTCCATCAGCGAGTCGTGGGTGCCGGTGTCGAGCCAGGCCATGCCGCGGCCCAGGTCCATCAGCTTGGCCTTGTTGCGCTTGATGTAGTGGTTGTTGAGGTCGGTGATCTCGAGCTCACCGCGGCTCGATGGCTGCATTTTGGCAGCGATGTCGATGACTTCATTGTCATACATATAGAGGCCGGTGATGGCCAGGTTCGACTTCGGCTGGGCCGGCTTCTCTTCGACGGAGACGAGGTTCTTGCCTTCGTCGAAGACGGCGACGCCGTAGCGCTGCGGGTCTTTCACTTGATAACCAAAGAGCGTGCAGCCGTTCAGCTGCGCAGCTTCTTTCTGCAGCATCTTGGCCAGGCCGTTGCCGTGAAAGATGTTGTCGCCGAGCACCAGGCAGACGGAGTCGGCGCCGACGAAGTCACGGCCGATGATGAAGGCTTCGGCGAGGCCGTTTGGCTGGGCCTGTTCGGCGTAATCGATCTGCAGCCCGAGGTCGGAGCCGCTGCCGAGCAGCCGCCGGAACAGCGGCAGATCGTGCGGCGTCGAGATGATCAGCACCTCGCGGATGCCGGCGAGCATCTGCACGGCGAGCGGGTAGTAGATCATCGGCTTGTCGTAGATCGGCATCAGCTGCTTGCTGATCGCGCGGGTCACGGGATGAAGCCGGGTGCCGCTGCCGCCAGCGAGGATGATTCCCTTCATTCGAGCAGTCTCCTGGAAGTCTTGCGCCGCACCCTACACAACAACCCGGGCTGTCGCGTGCACGTCGTTCTTGCAGGTCGTTCTCGCAGGTCGAGCTCCGGTGCCGGGGCTCGCGACGGAAAAGATCCGCTGGTCACGGTTGGATCGCGGCGGGTTCGTGGGTTGGCGTCGCATCCGCTGCAGCGGCATCGGACGATCGGCGGATGGTCTGACGCACAGTGTCCAAGCCCTTAAGAACGCAATGGAAACCGCGCCCCCACTTCCCTTCGCCGGGGTCGGGGGTAAGAGCGGCGCTCCTGTCGTGCTTTTGCTGGAGGCCTCCCATGCGCGCCCGTCTGTTGCTTTTGCCCCTGCTCGCCGCCGGCGCCGTCTTCGACAGCGGCTGCAACTGTGACGAGGTCATCGGCAAGCAGGCACCCGAGGCCGTGCTCGTCTTCCAGGAGCAAGAGGCCCCCCCGCTCGACAACATCACCGTCGGGCTCGGCGCGTCGCTCCTGGGCACGCCGGTCACCGCGCGCTTCAACCTCGAAAACCGCGGCAACGTCCCGCTGCTGGTCAGCGACGTGCTGCTGGCGCCCCACCCCACGCTCTGCCCGGTCCCCGCGGGCGGCTTCATCATCCAGACCCCCGCGAGCGCGGGCGGCGCGCCGCGCGCGTTTTCTCTCGCCCAGGGTGAAGCCAGCGAGATCGTCGTGCAGTTCACGGCGTCGTCGGGGCAGCCGGCCTGCACCGCCGTCGAGGTCCGCTCCAACGACGACGTCAACGCCAGCTTGTTCGCCGTCATCACCGGGCAGGGGGACGCGCCGCAGCTGTGCGCCGACAAAGGCGTCGTCGACTTCGGCACCCTCATCGTCGGCGAGCACAAAGACGACACCGTGACGTTGACGTCGTGCGGCACGCGCCCGGTGCTGCTCGAGGCCTCGACGCTCAATGGCCAGTTCCCCGAGCCCTTCGAGGTGACGCCGCCGCTTTCGACGCCGCAGAGCCTCGCCGTCGGCCAGAGCGTCACCCTCGGCGTCGCCTTTGACCCCGACGTCGCCGGCACCTTCAGCTCGTCGACCAACAGCTCGGGCATCATCGACGTCGACACCGACCTGTCCGATCTGTTTCGCATCGAGCTCATCGGCGTGGCCCAGCTGCCCCCGGCTTGCCGCATCCAGGTGGTGCCGAACGCCGTGCAGTTCGGCTCGGTGGCCGAGGGGCGCACGTCGACGCAGACGGTGTTCGTGCGCAACATCGGCGAGCTCGACTGCACCTTCACCTCCGCCGACGTCGTCAGCGGCGCACCGTTTTCGCGCGTGCTCGTCGACCTCACCGGCGGCGATGTGCTGGCCCCGCAGCAAGGCGGCTCGATCACCGTGAGCTACGCGCCGGTGACGGCGGTGGGCCGGCAGCAAGACATCTTGCGCGTCGTCAGCAGCGACCTCGTCAATGGCACCGTCGACGTGCCCCTCGAAGGCACCTCGGTGGTGCTGACGCCGTGCTTCCTCGAGGCCCAGCCGACGGCGGTCAACTTCGGCAACCGCACCTTGCGCCGCGGCACCGAGCAGCTCTTGACCCTGACCAACATCGGCAGCGAGACCTGCCAGGTGAAGGTCGCCGAGGTCAACGTCGGCGCGCCCCAGTTCGGCATGATCCAGCCGCCGCTGACGCAGCCGCCGCTCAACTTCATCGGCGCCATCGTGCCCGACGGTGGATCCCTCGAGATCGTCGTCAACTTCCGCC